>NZ_VMMK01000038.1:0-14619 GCF_013277255.1 Streptococcus sp. 2154 | reverse complement strand
ACTAAAGCCGATACAGATGGTGATGGCTTCACAGATAAAGAAGAAGTAGATAAGGGAACAAATCCGAAAGATCCAAACTCGAAACCAGAATCTAAACCAGTAGGTGCATCAACTAAGGATTCAGATAGTGTTAAAGATCCATCAGTAACATCGGTTAAAGATCCAAGCAACTTGACTGATGCAGAAAGAGCTAAGGTAGCCGAAGAAGTTAAGAAATCTAACCCAACTGCAACAGATGTTAAAGTAGGTAAAGATGGAACAATAACTGTAACCTTCCCAGATGGCTCAACAGCAGTAATTCCAGCAGCTAAAGCAGTTGAGAAAGCTAAAGATGCAGATAGTGTTAAGGATCCGTCAGCAACACCAGTTAAAGATCCAAGCAACTTGACTGACGCAGAAAAAGCTAAGGTAGCCGAAGAAGTTAAGAAATCTAACCCAACTGCGAAAGATATTAAGGTAAACAAAGACGGATCAGTAGTTGTAACCTTTGAAGATGGTACTACATCTGTTATTCCAGCAGATAAGACAGTCAAGAAATCAGATAGTTCAGTAGCAGTTAATCCAGCTACCAACCAAGATTCACCTGCTCAAGCACCAGCTGAGAAAGCAGGAGCGAAAGAATTGCCAAATACTGGTACAGAACAATCTAGCGCTTCACTTGCTCTAGCACTTCTTGCAGCAGCAACAGGGGGACTCCTTATCGCGAAAAAACGCAAGGAAGAAGAGTAAGAAATTACTTTGATAAAATAATTCATAGGATAAACATTCTGTAAATTTAACGAAAATAGATTGGAACACTATGTTCTAGTCGCCCCCAAAAGGATAGCATCTCCGAGAGGAGATGTTATCCTTTTTTTACTAGTGAATCAAATGATATAGTGGATTGAATTTATAATAGTACGGTAAGCGCGTCATAACAAGGTATCTATCATTCATGGAGTTCCTCCTGTATACTATTCGTAAAGTAAAACTATTGGAAGATATTTTAATGCCACAACCTATTGTTCCTGTAGAGATTCCACAATCTCGAAATGATAGAAGAGCTTTTGGATAAGGTGTTGCTCTATGCCAATTCATCTATCTAGCCTAAGGCAGGTCTATCTCGTGTGTGGGAAAACGGATATGAGGCAAGGCATTGATTCACTGGCTTATCTCATTAAAACCCACTTTGAATTAAATCCCTTTTCAGGTCAAGTCTTTCTCTTTTGTGGTGGACGTAAAGACCGCTTTAAATCCCTTTACTGGGATGGTCAAGGATTTTGGCTACTATATAAACGCTTTGAGAGCGGCAGACTGACTTGGCCCAGTACAGAAAAGGATATCAAAGCTCTCACGCCTGAACAAGTAGACTGGCTTATGAAGGGCTTTTCTATCACTCCCAAAATAAATTCATCAGAAAGTCGTGATTTCTATTGAAAGACGGGCATCTGGTTCTTTCCAATAATCTAGCTGAACGCGCTATTAAATCATTGGTTATGGGACGGAGTAAAAGAGTCCAGTGGACTCTTTTAGCCTAAGAAAAACGTGGACTGATTTTGTGTTTGGATTATGACCTTGAACGACATGCGTTAAAAGTTAGTTGAACCGCCGTATGCCGAATGGCACGTACGGTGGTGTGAGAGGGACTAGAGATTATCCCCTACTCGATATTTTTTTTCGTATTTCATAAACATTTCATATTTGGGTTTTATAATAGTCTTACAAATATGGAGGTGACAAATGAATCCAATCCAAAGAGCTTGGGCTTATGTCAGCAGAAAACGACTGAGAAGTTTTATTTTATTTCTGATTTTATTGGTCCTATTGGCTGGAATTTCAGCCTGTTTGACGCTGATGAAGTCCAACAAAACAGTGGAAACCAATCTTTACAAATCACTCAATACATCTTTTTCTATTAAGAAGATAGAAAATGGTCAGACTTTCAAGTTGTCGGACTTATCATCCGTGAGCCAGATTAAGGGACTGGAACATGTCTCTCCTGAACTCGAGACGGTCGCAAAACTAAAAGACAAGGAAGCAGTGAGTGGCGAGCAGAGCGTGGAGCGTGATGATTTGTCAGCTGCAGACAAAAACTTGGTCAGCTTAACGGCTCTTGAGGATTCATCCAAGGATGTGACCTTTACCAGTTCGGCCTTCAACCTAAAAGAAGGGCGACACCTTCAAAAAGGGGATTCCAAGAAAATCCTGATCCACGAAGAGTTGGCTAAGAAGAACGGTCTTTCGCTTCATGACAAGATTGGCTTGGATGCTGGACAGTCCGAATCTGGCAAAGGGCAAACAGTAGAGTTTGAAATCGTCGGAATCTTCTCTGGTAAAAAACAGGAGAAATTCACAGGTTTGTCTTCCGACTTCAGTGAAAACCAGGTCTTTACAGACTATGAAAGTAGCCAGACACTTTTGGGCAATAGTGAAGCTCAAGTCAGTGCAGCTCGCTTCTATGTAGAAAATCCTAAGGAAATGGACGGACTCATGAAGCAGGTGGAAAACTTGGCCTTGGAAAGTCAAGGCTACCAAGTCGAGAAGGAAAACAAGGCTTTTGAACAAATCAAAGACTCAGTGGAAACCTTCCAAACCTTCCTGACCATCTTCCTTTATGGGATGTTGATAGCAGGAGCAGGAGCCTTAATTCTGGTTTTGTCTCTCTGGTTGAGAGAAAGGGTCTACGAAGTGGGAATTTTACTGGCACTTGGAAAAGGCAAGAGCTCAATCTTCCTACAATTCTGTTTAGAGGTAGTTTTGGTATCTCTTGGTGCTTTGCTTCCAGCATTTGTTGCAGGAAACGCAATAACATCTTACCTACTCCAAACCCTACTAGCAAGTGGAGATCAGGCAGCCCTACAAGACACGCTAGCTAAAGCAAGCAGTCTATCAACCAGCACCCTATCTTTTGCAGAATCCTATGTTTTTCTAGTTCTGCTTAGTTGCTTATCTGTAGCCCTTTGTTTCCTATTCTTATTTAGAAAATCGCCGAAAGAAATTTTATCATCTATTAGTTAAGAAGGAGAAATCATGACTTTATTACAATTACAAGACCTTACCTACCGTTATAAGAACACTGCTGAGGCAGTCCTATATCAGATCAATTATCATTTTGAACCTGGGAAATTTTACAGTATTATTGGGGAGTCAGGAGCGGGGAAATCCACTCTCTTGTCCCTACTTGCTGGTTTAGATAGTCCTGTTGAAGGTTCGATTCTTTTCCAAGGAGAGGATATTCGTAAGAAGGGGTATTCCTACCATCGTATGCACCATATTTCCCTGGTATTTCAAAATTATAACTTGATAGATTATCTTTCTCCACTGGAAAATATCCGCTTGGTCAACAAAAAGGCAAGCAAGGATACACTGCTTGAGCTTGGTTTAGATGAAAATCAGATCAAGCGGAATGTTCTCCAGTTATCAGGTGGTCAACAGCAACGTGTTGCCATTGCTCGCAGTTTGGTCTCAGAAGCTCCAGTTATTCTAGCTGATGAGCCAACAGGAAATCTGGATCCTAAAACTGCTGGAGATATTGTCGAACTGCTCAAATCACTTGCCCAGAAAACAGGTAAATGTGTCATCGTCGTAACCCACAGCAAAGAAGTGGCACAAGCATCAGATATTACACTTGAGTTGAAAGATAAGAAACTGACTGAAACTCGAAATACTACGAAATAATACGAACTTTTTCTGTTCAAACTATAAAATAGAATAAAATCTAGAAAGGGAATCTATGTTACACAACGCATTTGCCTATGTTACAAGGAAGTTTTTCAAATCGATTGTCATCTTCCTGATTATTCTCCTCATGGCGAGCTTGAGTTTGGTCGGCTTGTCAATCAAGGGAGCTACTGCCAAGGCTTCTCAGGAGACCTTTAAAAATATCACCAATAGCTTCTCCATGCAAATCAATCGTCGCGTCAACCAAGGAACGCCTCGTGGTGCTGGGAATATTAAGGGTGAAGACATCAAAAAAATCACCGAAAACAAGGCCATCGAGTCTTATGTCAAACGTATCAACGCTATCGGAGATTTGACTGGATATGACCTCATTGAAACGCCAGAAACCAAGAAGAATCTCACTGCTGATCGTGCCAAACGTTTTGGAAGTAGCTTGATGATTACAGGTGTCAATGACTCCTCTAAAGAAGACAAGTTTGTCTCTGGTTCTTATAAACTAGTCGAAGGAGAGCACTTAACCAACGACGACAAGGATAAAATCCTCTTGCACAAGGACTTGGCAGCCAAACACGGCTGGAAAGTAGGGGACAAGGTTAAACTGGACTCTAATATCTACGATGCAGATAATGAAAAAGGAGCCAAGGAAACAGTTGAAGTGACAATCAAGGGACTCTTTGATGGTCATAATAAGTCAGCAGTAACCTACTCACAAGAACTTTACGAAAACACAGCTATTACAGACATTCACACTGCTGCAAAACTTTATGGATACACAGAAGACACAGCCATTTATGGGGACGCAACCTTCTTTGTAACAGCAGACAAGAACTTGGATGATGTTATGAAAGAGTTGAATGGCATCAGTGGTATCAACTGGAAGAGCTACACACTCGTCAAGAGCTCCTCTAACTACCCAGCTCTTGAGCAATCTATCTCTGGTATGTACAAGATGGCCAACCTCCTCTTCTGGGGTAGCTTGAGCTTCTCAGTTCTCCTCCTTGCCCTCTTGCTCAGCCTTTGGATCAACGCCCGTCGCAAGGAAGTGGGAATTCTCCTCTCTATCGGCCTCAAGCAGGCAAGTATCTTGGGGCAATTCATAACCGAATCTATCTTGATTGCTATCCCTGCTCTAGTTTCTGCTTACTTCCTAGCTAATTACACTGCCCGTGCAATTGGAAACACTGTCCTTGCCAATGTGACTTCAGGTGTTGCCAAACAGGCTAGTAAGGCGGCTCAAGCCTCTAACCTTGGTGGTGGTGCAGAAGTAGATGGCTTTAGCAAGACCTTGTCGAGCCTAGATATTTCTATTCAGACTTCAGACTTTATCATCGTCTTTGTCCTAGCCTTGGTTCTAGTGGTTCTCGTTATGGCGCTTGCTTCAAGCAATCTCCTTAGAAAACAACCAAAAGAGCTTTTGCTGGATGGTGAATAATACTGATGCTAGACTGAAAAATGAGGCTAGCAACTGAAAGTTTTAAAATGATACATGAAGCAGAAAGCAGTGGTGAAAATCATTGCTTTCAGTTGCTTTCTTTGTACTTTAGTGTTAAATATGATATACTAAAGTTATGGAATTTATTAGAAAGGGGTTTCGCAACTTATATATGGAATTGTGCATAAAAATCTATAGATAAATCTGTAGAAGCCTATCCATATCGCAAACATAGGCTAGTAGACCTAGGCAGGGTCTACCTTGGAAAATATAGAATAGTGAGGAAAAATAAATATTATGAGACAAACAAATGTTAGAGGAAGCTTATCCCTCCGTGGTTTTAGAAAATTAAGAACGGGTGCAATTGTTGCGACAGGTGTGATTCTACTGGGGCTAGGCTTTTTATCTCCAACTGTATCAGCCAGTGAACAAGATGGTGTTTGGGTAGCCAGAACAGTTGAGGAAGTGAAAGCTGATATTTTAAATATAGACAATTTATCACACTACACAATTAAGTGGGGAGATACATTGAGTGCTATTAGTGGGGCAACAGGGCTATCTGTTGATAGTTTGGTTGAGATAAATCGTATTGCAAATAGAGATTTGATTTTTGCTAATAATAAATTGTATTTTAGCGAAGAGGCTTTTCTAAAAGATGGAAATACAGAAGTAAAAAGACAGCGAGTGTCGATTGATAATTCTGGTAGTCGTCAAAGTTATGAAGTTGAAACAAAAACAGATACTGTAACTGGTGAACAAAGGACTACTGTTAAACAAACGACACCAGTAGCTGTGGAAATCCCAGCGGCGTCAGCAGAGAAAGCTGAAGAGTCAGTATTGCCGGCATCGAAATCAGAAACCTCAGTCTCAGTTGCGCCAAAAGCCGAAACAAGATCAGAAACTTTACATGCTCCATCTGCAGATACTACAATTGAATCAGGGAACTCAACTGAATCAAGTCCAGTAGTAGACAAGGCCCTTTCAAATATAGGGACAACAAATCAACCTGTAGTTTCAAATCCAAGTTCTGAAGCGCCAGCACCGAAAGTGGAAGAGCCAATGGTATCAGAACCAAAATCGGAAGCACCAGCGACCCCAGCACCAAAAGTGGAAGAACCAGTGTCACCGGCGCCAAAAGCGGAAGAACCAGCAACACTGGCACCAGAAGTAGAAGAGCCAACGGTATCAGAACCAAAAGCAGAAGCACCCGTATCTCCAGCACCGAAAGTGGAAGATTCAATGGTATCAGAACCAAAAGCAGAAGCACCAGCGACCCCAGCGCCAAAAGCAGAAGAGCCAATGGTATCAGAACCAAAATCAGAAGCACCAGCGACCCCGGCGCCGCAAGCGGAAGCACCAGCAGCGCCAGCACCAAAATCAGAAGCACCGGTAGCTACAAGACCAACCACGGAAGATCCAGTAATACCGAAAGGGGAAGTGCCGGCTGTACCACAAAAGGAGGTGCAGACTGTATTTAAATCGGAAGTGAGTCAAGCATCTGCTGGCAATGTTTTGGTGGGAATCAAAGGAGAATTTTTAACACCAGATCAACAAGCTATCTTAGATTCTCTTAATAAGATTCGTAAAGAGGCTTTTGAGGAGAAATTAGTAGATAAGTATGTTCCGATTAAGTGGTCAACACAACTGGAAAAAACGGCTCTTATGAGAGCTGCTGAGTCTTCTATTACGAATGCCCATGCTCGTCTCTCTGACAAAAATATTTGGACAGCTTTTCCGACTGGTACTAGAACATTTGGAGAAAACTTGGCGTGGAATTATAAAGGATTTGCAGAGGCGATTAAGCAATGGTACTCAGAAAAAGCCGATTATATTAAAAAATCAAAGGGTGAGACAGTTGCAGGTCAAACTGGTCATTATAAATCATTGATAAATCCTCTATATACTTATACAGGTCTTGGTGCATTTAATAACCCTCGTCATGAACATCACTGGATTACTGTTGCACAAATTTTAGGAGATAAGGTCGACTCGGAGGCTTTAGTTGGCCAGTATGGGCCAGCAATTCAAGAAGCAGAGGTGACAGAATCTCAACTTTCCTCATTTAAAACAAAAGCTGATATTGTCGAAAACACATCTGATAGAAGAGACAAACAGTAAAGAGGTTAATTTACAGGAAGCGTCTTCAGAAACAAGAGATGTAACATCGCACGGTAACGGAGCAACAGAGGAAGCAAAGACTGTAGAATCTACGGAAAGCACAGAGAAAAGCCAAGTAGAACCAGCTGAAAACACATCAGCTACGGATATGGCAGAAACAGGAAAAACATCTGTAGCTCCATCATCAGACTCAGAAAAAGTATTGACCACCACAGAAGAAACTGGAGAAGCGACTTCGTCTGATTCTAACTTAGTAAATTCACAAGAAAATAATTCTGAGACACAAGATGGAACAACAAATGCCACATCAGAAGAATCGTCAGAGTCAAAAGAAGCATCAGTTACCTCTGAAAGTGAGTCAACAGACACACAACCATCTGTAGAAGTAGGAACAGAAGAAACACTAGCTCCAAAAGACGCAGGAACAACAGTAGAAGCTGAAGAAGTTGTAACACCAGCTCCTCAAAAGGTCAAAGTCAATGTTTTTTATAACTTTGATCAAATGAAAGATATTGCAGGTTTTCTAGGAGATATCAATGGAACTCCTCTTGAAATCGCGGAAGGTTCAACAGATGATGAAGTAAAAGTGGCAGTCAAGAACCAAGTTGATGCTAAGAAAGAAGAGTTGGGCAAACGTGGCTATACTTTAAAAGAGGACTATGCCTATCAAGCGAATGGGAAAGATTATAATTACGTTGTAACATTTTCAAAAGCAGCTAAATAATTTTCATTCCACAGGGAGTGAAATGTGAGCAGAGAGAGCGATAGGCTCTCTTTGTTTTATCTAGTGGTCAGTTGATTACAGACAAAAGGCCAGTAAGAGGATATAATAAAAATAGAGTAGGTATTTATTCTAAGAAAAATAAAAAATAGAGAGCAGTTAAAGTATGAAAATTTTAATTGTAGAAGATGAAGAGATGATCCGTGAGGGGATCAGTGATTATTTGACGGATTGTGGCTATGAAACCCTTGAGGCTGCAGATGGGCAAGAAGCCTTAGAAAAATTTTCCAGCTATGAAGTAGCCTTGATTTTACTAGATATCCAGATGCCCAAGCTCAATGGTCTAGAAGTCCTAGCTGAGATTCGTAAAACCAGTCAGGTTCCTGTCTTGATGCTGACCGCCTTTCAGGATGAGGAATACAAGATGAGTGCCTTTGCTTCTCTGGCAGATGGCTATCTGGAAAAGCCCTTCTCCCTCTCCCTCTTAAAAGTGAGGGTGGATGCAATTTTCAAGAGATACTACGATACAGGACGAATCTTCTCTTATAAAGATGCCAGGGTGGATTTTGAGAGCTACAGTGCCAGTCTAGCAGGTCAAGAAGTGCTTATCAATGCCAAAGAGTTGGAAATTCTGGACTATCTGGTGAAAAATGAAGGCCGGGCCTTGACTCGGTCTCAGATAATCGATGCCGTCTGGAAAGCGACAGATGAGGTTCCCTTTGACCGTGTCATTGATGTTTATATCAAGGAATTGCGGAAAAAGCTAGACTTGGACTGCATCCTCACTGTGCGCAATGTTGGTTATAAATTGGAGCGAAAATGAGACGAACAGGTTTATTTACAAAGATATTTATCTATACCTTCTCGATATTTAGTGTTCTGGTTATCTGCCTTCATTTAGCTATTTATTTTCTATTTCCCTCGACTTATCTGAGTCATCGTCAGGAAACCATTGGCCAGAAAGCGACAGCTATTGCCAAGTCCCTAGAAGGAAAGGATAGGCAGAGCATCGAGCAAGTGTTAGAGCTGTATTCCCAGACTAGTGATATCAAGGGGGGCGTTAAGGGCGAGATGACAGAGGACAAGTTAGAAGTCAAGGACAGCATTCCTCTGGATACGGACCGTCAGACCACCTCTCTCTTTATTGAGGAGCGTGAGGTGACAACGCAAGATGGTAGCACCATGACTCTCCAGTTTCTGGTTTCTATGGATTTGCAAAAGGAAGCAGAGCAAATCAGTCTCCAATTTCTTCCCTATACCTTGCTGGCATCCTTTCTAATTTCCCTCTTGGTGGCCTACATCTATGCTCGGACCATTGTTGCCCCGATCTTGGAAATCAAACGGGTGACTCGTAGAATGATGGAACTGGATTCCCAAGTGCGATTGCGCGTGGATTCTAGGGATGAGATTGGTGATCTCAAGGAACAAATCAATAGCCTCTACCAGCATCTTTTGACTGTCATTGCAGACTTGCATGACAAGAATGAAGCCATTCTCCAGCTGGAGAAGATGAAGGTCGAATTCCTACGAGGGGCTTCTCATGAACTGAAAACACCGCTGGCTAGTTTGAAAATCCTGATCGAAAACATGAAAGAGAATATCGGTCGTTATAAGGATAGAGACCAGTATCTGGGAGTTGCCTTGGGGATTGTGGATGAACTCAATCACCATGTTCTGCAGATACTTTCCCTCTCTTCTGTGCAGGAGTTGCGAGATGATAGGGAAGAAATTGACCTCCTCCAGATGACACAAAGTCTGGTTAAGGATTATGCCTTGCTCGCCAAGGAAAGAGAGCTCCAGATTGACAATAGTTTGACCCATCAGCAGGCTTATCTAAACCCATCAGTTATGAAGTTGATTCTTTCTAATCTCATCAGCAATGCCATCAAGCACTCTGTTCCAGGTGGCTTGGTTGGCATTGGAGAAAGAGAAGGGGAACTCTTTATCGAGAATAGCTGTAGCTCAGAAGAACAAGAAAAACTAGCCCAGTCTTTTTCTGATAATGCTAGTCGCAAGCCCAAAGGGCCTGGGATGGGACTCTTTGTGGTCAAGAGTCTATTGGAACATGAAAAATTAGCTTATCATTTCGAGATGGAGGAGAATCGTTTAACCTTCTTCATAGCTTTTCCAAAAGTCGCCCAAGACTAGAGATAGAAAGGGTTTACATGGATGAAGCTAGAAGAAATTAAATCGAAACTACGGGAAAAACTAGATTTTTTTGTCAAAAAGTGATAAAATGAACAATGTAAATGGGGTGACCCATAAAAATATACAGGAGGCCTGATAAAATGGCAATCGTTTCAGCAGAAAAATTTGTCCAAGCAGCTCGTGACAACGGTTATGCAGTTGGTGGATTTAACACAAACAACCTTGAGTGGACTCAAGCTATCTTGCGCGCAGCAGAAGCTAAAAAAGCTCCAGTTTTGATCCAAACTTCAATGGGTGCTGCTAAATACATGGGTGGTTACAAAGTTGCTCGCAACTTGATCGCTAACCTTGTTGAATCAATGGGTATCACTGTACCAGTAGCTATCCACCTTGACCACGGCCACTACGAAGATGCACTTGAGTGTATCGAAGTTGGTTACACTTCAATCATGTTTGACGGTTCACACCTTCCAGTTGAAGAAAACCTTAAATTGGCTAAAGAAGTTGTTGAAAAAGCACACGCTAAAGGTATCTCAGTAGAAGCTGAAGTTGGTACTATCGGTGGTGAAGAAGACGGAATCATCGGTAAAGGTGAATTGGCTCCAATCGAAGACGCTAAAGCAATGGTTGAAACTGGTATCGACTTCTTGGCAGCTGGTATCGGTAACATCCACGGCCCTTACCCAGCAAACTGGGAAGGTCTTGACCTTGACCACTTGCAAAAATTGACAGAAGCTCTTCCAGGATTCCCAATCGTATTGCACGGTGGTTCAGGTATTCCTGATGAGCAAATCCAAGCAGCTATCAAACTTGGTGTTGCCAAAGTTAACGTTAACACAGAATGCCAAATCGCATTCGCTAACGCAACTCGTAAATTTGCTCGTGACTACGAAGCAAACGAAGCAGAATACGATAAGAAAAAACTCTTCGACCCACGTAAATTCTTGGCTGACGGTGTAAAAGCTATCCAAGCATCGGTTGAAGAACGTATCGACGTATTCGGTTCAGAAGGTAAAGCATAATCTAGCTGAATAATACAGATAAAACCTGCCTGTGAGGGTGGGTTTTTTGATTTCAAGCTACTCGTTTTAGTATAGTAAACTGAATCTAGACTAGCACAATGCTGCTTCTATAGCGTTTTGAAACTAGAACAGGACAATATAACTGCTAAAATATTTCTATAAATTCATTTGATTTTCCTAATCAATTTGTTCGTATCCTATTTCATTCCACTATAAAACATTCTTATCAATTGATTTGAATTCCAAAATTTCATCGCTCTGGTCTTATTTCATTTGGCTATAAAAAACTCTCCTGGGGAATCCCAGGAGAGTATGAGTACTTATTTGAACTTGAATCCTTCGTAAATAAGCTCTGCTTTTGGATTTTGTTTCTTAATCTGTTTGGCAAGTGTCTTCATCATAGAAAGGGGACCACACATATAGACGGTTGCATGTTCGGGCACTTCTTTTTGTTCAAAATTAAGATAGCCGTCTTTCGTACTGTCGATTAGATGGAGTTCAAAATTAGGATTTTTCTGAGCATAGTTACGGAGTAAATCTAGGTAGACTGCATTTTCATCTCCACGGAAGCTATAGTAGAAGTGAACCTGTTTATCTAAAATAGGATGTTCACGGATGTAAGAGATGAAGGGGGTGATCCCAATACCTCCAGCAATCCAAACCTGATTTTCTCGTCCTTCTTCTATGATCATGTGTCCGTAAGCTCTGTCTAGGGTTACTTTGCTGCCGGCTTGAAGATTATCATAGATATTATTGGTATGGTCGCCTGAATTTTTAACAGTAAAGTAAAGAGTTTGGCCATGACCTCCTGAGATAGAAAAGGGATGCGGAGCACTTTCAAAGCCTTCTTGGAAAATCTTTAGAAAGGCAAATTGTCCTGATTGATAGTTGAAAGGTCTGCTAAGATGGATTTGAATTTCTCTAGTATCGTGATTTAAGCGTTTGAGATGGGTAATTTTCCCTAGATAGGGGAAGGAAATCTTTTGATATAGAAAAATGATATAAAAACCAGCTAGTAAGCCTAAAAGGGCATAGCTACCAACAAGAAAACTTAGAAGATTAAATGTAAGGAGACGATTGCCCATTATCATGTAGATGTGAAAGAGTCCTAAAATATAGGCTAGGTAAACCAGGCGGTGAATCCATCGCCAAGCTTCGTATTGGATGTATTTGCCTAAATAGGCGACAAGGATGATGCTGGCAAAGATATAGATGGCAAGATTACCAAACTGAGCAGCTAAGCGAGAGCCCCACAAACCGCCCATACTAAAGTTATGAAAGATTAGTAGGATGATTGAGAGAAAGGCTGTGAATTTGTGGACGGTGTAGACCTTCTCCAAACCGTGAAACCAGCTTTCTAGTAGTGGGAGACGAGTGGCTAGGATAAAAGTCAGAGATAGGCTTGTTAAAGCTAGTCCTGGAATCATGAATTGGGGAGAAGTGTTCATCCAAGTCAAAAGAGTCAAGATAAAACTAGCTATGATAAAGAGTAGTCCTTTGATTGATTTCATAGAAAATTCCATTTCATTTAGATTTCGATTTGTTGTAAATGAATTTGTTACATTTTATCATAGAAAATGTATGGTGTCAAATCTAGGTGTGTAAATCTCTGTTCTTATAAAAAACTCTCCAATTGAACTGGAGAGTGGCTGTTTATACTCAATGAAAATCAAAGAGCAAACTAGGAAGCTAGCCCGCAGGCTGCTCAAAACACCGTTTTGAGGTTGTAGATGAAACTGACGAAGTCAGCTCAAAACATGGTTTTGAGGTTGTAGATGAAACTGACGAAGTCAGTAACAATACATACGGCAAGGTGAAGCTGACGTGGTTTGAAGAGATTTTCGAAGAGTATTATTCTGCAGCTTGTTGCCAACGTTTGGCTAGCATATGAGACAGGCTAGAAATGGCTAGGTTAAAGCTGAAGTAGATGAGGGCAATCAGTATATAAAGACTGAAGACCTGCTCTGGTTCGAAATAACGGCCCATGAGAATTTGGCTGGCTCCAAAGAGTTCTTGTAGGGCGATAACAGAGTAGAGGAGACTGGTATCCTTAATCACGGTTACAAACTGAGAAATGATGGCTGGCAGCATTTTACGAATGGCTTGTGGGAGAATGATGTAGTAGAGGATTTGGGCTGAAGTGAAGCCTTGTGACATTCCTGCTTCGTACTGCCCCTTGGCTACGGCATTGAGACCGCCTCGGATAATCTCAGCTAAAGCCGCTGATGTAAAGAGTGTGAAGGCAGTGATTCCTGCTGGAGTGGATTTCATCTTGAAAATTAAAAAGATAGTAAAGATCCAGAGAAGGTTGGGAACGTTGCGCACAAATTCGATATAAATGCTGGAAATAATGCGCAAGACAGGATTTTTGCCATTTTTCATGACAGCTAGCACCGTACCGATAAGGGTAGAGAGGACGATGGCAATCAGAGAAATGTAGAGGGTCAAGCCAAATCCTTTAAAGATAAAGACTAGGTTATCTGGGGTCAAAACTTCTAAAATGGATTCCATAGTAACCTCCTAAAGTGAATAGGCTTTTTTATTAGCTTGTTCCATCTTGCGACCAAACTGGGCAACAGGGAAGCATAGAGAAAAGTAGAGAAGGGCAGCGCCTAGAAAGGCTGGAATGTAGTTTCCGTTAAGTGCTGACCAAGACTTGGTCACAAACATCAAGTCCACTCCAGAGATGATAGCGACTGTTGAGGTGTTCTTGATGAGGTTGACAATTTGGTTGGTCAAAGGAGGGAGAATGATGCGGTCGGCAACTTCACGGGCAAAGCCCATTTCATGGGTAACGACAATCATATTCATACCATCGTGGGCCAATTTTTGCATAACCGCTAGAACATCGCCGATGGTTTCAGGGTCAAGAGCAGATGTTGGTTCATCAAAGAGAAGAAGCTCAGGATGCATAGCGAGTCCACGTGCAATGACAATCCGTTGCTTTTGTCCACCAGACAGCATGGCTGGATAAGAATCTTTTTTATCCCACATATTTACAAATTCCAGATATTTTTGAGCTGTTTTTTCAGCTTCTTTTTTATCAATTCCTAGAACTTTTATGGGTGCGAGTGTTACGTTTTCTAACACTGTTTTATGCGGATAGAGGTTAAAATGCTGGAAAACCATGCCGACTTCCTTACGAAGAGGCACCAAATCTTTCTGGCTGGCACCAGCAACTTGGTGGCCATTGACTAGAAGACTTCCCTTGTCAACAGCCTCCAAACCATTGATGGTGCGGATAAGAGTGGATTTTCCAGAACCAGATGGTCCGAGTAGGACAACGACTTGTCCTTTTTCAAAACGGAGATTGATGTCGCGGAGTGCGTGGTAGTCTCCGTAATATTTTTCGACGTGTTCAAATTCTACTAAAGCCATAAGGAGTCTCCTTTGCATTAGATTTTATAACATGATTCTGCACCAAAAGATTTGTCTTGTCAAATCATATCTGAAAAAATTCACTAAAATTTTATAAAAAAGCAATCTGGATAGAGAAAACGTCTAAATCATGTTATAAT
>NZ_VMMK01000037.1:17644-34047 GCF_013277255.1 Streptococcus sp. 2154 | reverse complement strand
AGATAAGCCAGTGAATCAATTCCCTGCCTCATATCCGTTTTCCCACAAACAAGGTGAACTTGACCTAAATCGTTTAGTTGAATCATCATAGTACACTACCTTTCCTCCGATAACTATTTTTATTTAGTATACCGGAAGTTGGGGAATTAGGATAGATACGATACCTTGTTATGACGCGCTTACTTTAGAATAGTACGTTATAGATGTTAAAATATTTCTAGAAATTAATTTGACTTTCCTAATCGATTTGTTCACATCTTGTTTTAATCTACTATATATAGGGTACTTGAAAGGCTATCATCGGACAAAATAAGGAAGGCATGATATAATATAAGGTAGATTTCTATGTCATAAAACAAGAAGTGTTTGGACATCATTCATTTGAGAACTCTTTATGTTCAAACGATAGTAAAATAAAATAGGGGATCTAAACCCTTGCTACGAAAGGAAAAAAACTCAATGGCTACTATTCAATGGTTTCCTGGTCACATGTCTAAAGCGCGTCGACAGGTTCAGGAAAATTTAAAATTTGTTGATTTTGTGACGATTTTAGTTGATGCACGCTTACCTCTATCTAGTCAAAATCCTATGTTGACCAAGATTGTTGGTGATAAACCAAAACTCTTGATTTTAAACAAGGCCGACTTGGCTGATCCAGCAATGACCAAGGAATGGCGTCAGTATTTTGAATCACAAGGAATCCAGACGCTAGCTATCAACTCCAAAGAGCAAGTAACTGTAAAAGTTGTAACCGATGCTGCTAAGAAACTCATGGCTGATAAGATTGCTCGCCAAAAAGAACGTGGTATCAAGATTGAAACCTTGCGTACCATGGTTATTGGGATTCCAAACGCTGGTAAATCCACTCTTATGAACCGTTTGGCTGGTAAGAAAATCGCAGTTGTTGGCAATAAACCAGGTGTTACCAAGGGACAACAATGGCTTAAAACCAATAAAGACCTGGAAATCTTGGATACACCGGGGATTCTCTGGCCTAAATTCGAAGACGAAACTGTTGCTCTTAAACTAGCCTTGACTGGAGCTATTAAGGACCAGTTGCTTCCTATGGATGAGGTAACTATTTTTGGCCTCAATTATTTCAAAGAACATTATCCAGAAAAGCTGGCCGAACGCTTCAAGCAAATGAAAATTGAAGAAGAAGCGCCTGTTATTATTATGGACATGACCCGTGCCCTCGGTTTCCGTGATGACTATGACCGTTTTTACAGTCTCTTCGTGAAGGAAGTCCGCGACGGCAAACTCGGTAACTATACCTTAGATACATTGGAAGACCTCGATGGCGACGATTAAAGAAGTCAAAGAACTCCTTGCTACGGTCAAGGACTTAGATAACCCTATTTTTTTAGAGCTTGAACAGGATAATCGCTCTGGAGTTCAAAAAGAAATTAGCAAGCGTAAAAAAGCCATTCAGGCTGAATTGGATGAAAATTTGCGTTTGGAATCTATGCTTTCCTATGAAAAGGAAATTTACAAGCAAGGAGTGATCTTGATAGCAGGTGTTGACGAGGTCGGCCGAGGTCCTCTGGCTGGGCCAGTAGTCGCTGCAGCCGTTATTTTACCTCAAAATTGTAAGATTAGAGGCCTCAATGACAGCAAGAAAATTCCTAAAAAGAAACATCTGGAGATTTTCCAAGCAGTTCAAGACCAAGCCTTGTCGATTGGAATTGGTATCATAGATAATCAGGTCATCGACCAAGTCAATATCTATGAAGCAACCAAACTAGCTATGGAAGAAGCAATCTCCCAGCTCAGTCCTCAACCTGATCACCTCCTGATAGATGCCATGAAACTGGAATTGCCCATTTCACAAACTGCCATCATCAAAGGTGATGCTAATTCCCTCTCTATCGCAGCAGCTTCTATAGTAGCCAAGGTGACCCGTGATGAATTGATGAAGGAATACGATCAGCGGTTTCCTGGCTATGATTTCGCTACTAATGCAGGATATGGAACAGCTAAACACCTAGAAGGACTCGAAAAACTAGGAGTTACCCCAATTCACCGAACCAGCTTTGAACCTGTTAAATCACTGGTTTTAGGTAAAAAAGAAAGTTAATTGAAAGGAAATACCATGGAGGAACAGTCGGAAATAGTCCGTTCTAAGAAAGAATTCGCCTTTGCATCCAGCACTATCCTATCCCAAGTTGGTCGAGGAATCATTGTCGGCCTCGTCGTTGGAATTATCGTCGGATCCTTTCGTTTCTTAATTGAAAAGGGCTTCCACCTGATACAAGGACTTTATCAAGATCAAGGGCACCTAGTGCGCAATCTTTTTGTACTGGTTTTGTTTTATATACTCATCTGTTGGCTCAGTGCTAAATTAACTCGATCAGAAAAAGATATCAAAGGCTCAGGAATTCCGCAAGTCGAAGCCGAACTGAAAGGCCTCATGTCCCTCAACTGGTGGGGCGTTCTTTGGAAAAAATATGTGCTAGGAATGCTTGCTATTGCCAGTGGACTCATGCTGGGGCGTGAAGGACCAAGTATTCAACTGGGAGCAGTCGGTGGTAAAGGTATTGCCAAATGGCTCAAATCCAGTCCAGTAGAGGAGCGTTCCTTAATTGCAAGTGGAGCTGCAGCAGGATTAGCCGCAGCCTTTAATGCACCAATAGCAGGCCTCCTCTTTGTAGTAGAAGAAGTTTATCACCATTTTTCGCGCTTTTTCTGGGTTTCTACACTAGCAGCCAGCATCGTAGCAAACTTTGTGTCTCTGCTCATGTTCGGTTTGACACCAGTATTGGATATGCCAGATAACATTCCTCTCATGACCCTAGATCAATACTGGATTTATCTTGTGATGGGAATTTTCCTTGGATTTTCCGGTTTTCTCTATGAAAAAGCTGTGCTCGATGTCGGTAGACTTTATGATTGGATTGGTCAAAAAATCCATTTGGATAGAGCTTATTATCCAATTCTTGCTTTTATTCTCATCATACCAGTCGGAATTTTTTTACCCCACGTCCTTGGTGGTGGAAATCAGCTTGTTCTTTCCTTAACTGAGCAAGATTTTAGTTTCCAAGTTCTATTAGCTTACTTTTTAATTCGCTTTATCTGGAGCATGATTAGTTATGGAAGTGGTCTTCCAGGAGGCATTTTCCTACCAATTTTGGCGCTTGGTTCCTTACTTGGTGCCCTAGTTGGTGTTATCTGCGTCAATCTTGGACTTGTCAGTCAAGAGCAATTCCCTATATTTGTCATTCTAGGAATGAGTGGCTATTTTGGAGCAATATCAAAAGCTCCCTTAACTGCCATGATCCTCGTAACTGAGATGGTAGGAGATATTCGCAACCTCATGCCACTTGGTCTTGTCACTCTTGTTTCTTATATTATCATGGATTTGCTCAAGGGTACACCAGTCTATGAAGCCATGCTGGAAAAAATGCTTCCAGAAGAAGTATCCAGTGAAGGAGAAGTTACCCTTATCGAAATACCAGTTTCTGATAAGATTGCTGGAAAACAAGTACACGAACTCAACTTACCACACAACGTCCTCATCACTACCCAAGTCCATAATGGAAAGAGCCAAACAGTTAACGGCTCAACCAGAATGTATCTGGGTAATATGATTCACCTGGTTATTCCAAAAAGTGAAATTGGAAAAGTCAAAGATTTGTTGTTGTAGAGTTTGTTTACATAATATAAATTATGTAAACAGCTGACCTGATTTATTTAGAAAACCGATTCTCAGCAATGAGATCGGTTATTTTTTACTGATGAGGAATTTTACATATAAATAATTGAGCTTTGGTAAAAATAAGACTATAATTAAGTTAGAAATGATAAAGCATAAAGCTAGAAAGGAGTTTACTGTATCAAATCTGTACAGTAAGATTAAAATCATGAAAAAGAAAACAATAGCAATTATACAGTGCACTTTGTATCTCATAGCTCCCTTATATAGCTCTTCAGTTATGTAGTATTAACAGAACTTTAGTGGGTGAGATTTTTTTATTTTCCTTATTCTGTTAACTATTTCATTCTGGTTTAGTATTTGGAAGCTAGAAAAAACACTAGCTAATGATTCACAATGAAACTCCAAAAACTTAGATCCGTATTACACAGGTCTAAGTTTTTTTAAAAAGCTCTATAACATCTTTCCGAAAAACTATAATTTTCTTGAAAAATAAATAAGTCCATGCTATACTACTAATAGACTTATTTATGGAGAAAATACATGAAACGAGAGATTTTACTGGAACGAATCGACAAACTAAAACAAATCATGCCCTGGTATGTTCTTGAATACTACCAATCTAAGCTTGCTGTTCCTTACAGTTTTACAACCTTGTACGAATACCTGAAGGAATACGATCGATTTTTCAGCTGGGTTTTAGAATCTGGTATCTCAAACGCCGATAAAATATCTGATATTTCTTTATCTGTCTTGGAAAATATGTCTAAGAAAGACATGGAATCCTTTATACTTTATCTACGTGAACGTCCCTTGCTGAATGCTAATACAAGCAAGCAAGGTGTTTCTCAGACAACCATCAATCGGACCTTGTCAGCACTTTCTAGTCTTTATAAGTATTTGACTGAGGAAGTTGAAAACGATCAAGGGGAACCTTATTTCTATCGTAATGTAATGAAGAAAGTTTCAACCCAAAAAAAGAAAGAAACACTTGCTGCTAGAGCTGAAAACATCAAGCAAAAACTCTTTTTAGGTGATGAAACAGAAGGTTTTCTAACTTATATTGACCAAGAGTATCCACAAAAACTTTCAAATCGCGCCCTATCTTCATTTAATAAAAACAAAGAACGTGATTTGGCCATTATTGCCCTTCTCTTGGCTTCTGGTGTCCGCTTATCTGAAGCTGTTAATCTGGATCTAAGAAATCTCAATCTAAAAATGATGGTTATTGATGTCACTCGAAAAGGGGGCAAACGTGATTCGGTCAATGTCGCTGCCTTTGCTAAGCCTTATTTAGAGAATTATCTGGCCATTCGGACTCAACGCTATAAAACAGAAAAAACAGATACAGCCCTTTTTTTGACTCTCTACAGAGGTGTTCCTAATCGTATCGATGCTTCCAGCGTTGAGAAAATGGTTGCTAAGTATTCTGATGACTTCAAAGTCCGTGTAACTCCCCATAAACTACGCCATACTCTAGCAACTAGGCTCTATGATGCCACTAAATCGCAAGTTTTAGTCAGCCACCAGCTAGGACATGCCAGCACACAAGTCACTGACCTCTATACCCATATCGTCAATGATGAACAAAAGAATGCTCTGGATAGTTTATGATTTTACGTAATATAACTTATGTAAAATATTTATCAAAAAAAGAAGCTGGTCCTACAACCAACTTCTTTTTCTTTATATCTGATACCAGTAAAGTAGCGTGGAATATCAATTGTTTCTATATTTTTGAAATTCTCATTTGCCTACTACTAATTTAACTATAGCAAAAATAATGCAGACAAGGAAGGATATTTTTGCTTGTATGAATTCTAAAAATCAAGCTTTTCTGGATTCAAATCTCTTCATAATCGCAGTTAAACGCCAACGGTAGAGAGCCCCGCTCACGATTAAACTAATAATCAAACCAATCCAGTAAGAATAAGCTCCAAAATCTGTTAGAGAGTCGAATACCATAGCTACTGGGAGTGTCACCCCCCAATAACCAACCAAACCAAGGTAAAAAGGAATAACGGTATCCTTATACCCCCGTAAAATTCCCTGAAGAGGTGCTGCAAAGGTATCTGCTAACTGGAAGAAAAGACTGTAAGTCAAAAAACGTGCTGTCAAATCGATAAATTCTGGGTTGTTACCATAAAGACTAGCCACACTTCCCCTAAAAATGTAAAGGAAGGATAAGGTGAAGACCGCAAAAATGAGGGCTGTCCATCTTCCTAGACCAATATAGGTTTTCGCATCATCAAATCGCTTGGCTCCCACTTCATAGGAAACGACAATAGCCATAGCAGATGAGATACTCATAGGAAAGGCGTACATGAGACTTGAAAAGTTCATAGCTGACTGGTGACTAGCGATAATCAAGGACGAGAACTTAGCCATAATCAAGCCAACCACGGAAAAGATAGCCACCTCAGCAAATACAGTCCCCCCAATAGGCAGACCTAAACGAACTCCTTCCTTAATTTTATCCATATTAAGTGGAATGCGTTTCTCAAGGTGTAAGACTTTGAGCTTCTCCTGTTTAAATAGAACCAAAACAGAAATCCCCAGCAAGACCCAGTAGGCCAAGGATGTTCCTAAACCAGCACCAGCACCTCCCAGTTCTGGAACACCAAAGGCCCCGTAAATCAAGAGGTAGTTAAATCCACTATTGAGAGGAAGTAACAAAAGCATGAGGTACATGGACAGTTTGGTCAAGCCCAGCGAATCCAGCAAGGAACGAATGACACTAAAGAGCAACAAGGGGATAATCCCGATAGATAAAAACCAAAGATAGCGAACCGCTACTGCTGCCACTGGTGCTTCTAGTCCGATATGATTTAAAACGGGTGGTGCCAGGAAAAGTACTAGTCCCAGCAAGACCACGGATAGACCCAAGGCCAGATAGATGAACTGGTAAAAATCTGACGCAACTTCTTCCTTTTTACCACTACCAAGATGGTGACCAATGATAGGCACCAGGGCTGACACAATCCCTGTTAGGAATGTAAAAAAAGGATTCCAGATACTGGTCGCCATAGACACACCAGCCAAGTCCATGGTATTGTATTGGCCTGTCATTGCAGTGTCAACAAAAGAGGCAGAATAATTGGCAAATTGGTAGATCAGGATTGGGAAGAAAATTTTTAAAAATAATACTAACTTCTCTTGTAAACACTTTGTCTTATACATACTTCTCTTTCTATTCTGATTTATCTAAACCAAAGAGTTTCAGACCATAGTTTTTCAAACTTAGCGGAGGATTATTAGATTTTGAAGTAGTATGCCAACACGAACATGTACGACAATAATAGCTTCTAACTAAACCTCCATTATCATATTGAACCGCATGGTCAGCTTTTTCTTTAGTTTCATATTGAATTTTAGAACGATTAGCTGCGGGACAGTAAATTCCGCTATTAGATTTTGCTTGTCTTTCCCTACGTTTTCGAAAATAATTCATATTCCAACTCCTATCAAGCTTGATAAACGATTTGTCCCTTACAGATGGTATATTTAACTTGCCCTTTTAAGGTTTCACCGATGAATGGTGAATTAGCTGCTTTGGAAGCAAAATGGGAGTCCACAAGGCGGTCAGCATTAGAATCAAAAATAGTGATGTCCGCTGGACCATTCTCAGCCAAATAACCAGCTTCAAAATTGTAAAGCTTGGCTGGGTTGTAGGTCATCTTTTCGAGTAATTCCATCAAGCTTAACTCACCAGCTTCTACCAAATAAGTCAATCCGAGAGATAGAGATGTTTCTAAGCCAGTCATGCCAGATAGTGCCTTGGTCATATCCTCGACATTTTTTTCATCAACATGATGAGGCGCGTGGTCAGTCGCGATAACTGTGATGATATCTGACTTTAGACCTTTGATAACAGCACGACGGTCTGATTCCAAACGAAGTGGCGGATTCATCTTGGCATTACTTCCTTTTGTCAAAAGGAGAGCTTCTGTTTTCGAGAAATGCTGTGGTGCTACTTCTGCTGTGACTTGCGCACCCAAACCTTGAGCAAACTCAACTACTTTAACACTTTCTTTCTTAGACAAATGCTGGATATGAACATGGGCCTTGGTTGCATAGGCAATCATGACATCACGCGCCATCATAGCATACTCAGCTACCCCAGTCGCACCGCAGATATGGAAATGTTCTTTAGCGATATTTTCATTAAAGCCAAGAATCCCATTCAAACCTGGATCTTCCTCATGAAGACTAATAAAGGTATTAAGCTTTTTAGCTTCCTCCATGGCTTCCTTGACAACTTTACTACTTTCAAGCGGAATACCGTCATCAGAAAAACCAACAGCTCCAGCTTCTAAGAGTGCTTTAAAGTCAGTCAAATCTTGCCCATTAAAATTCTTAGTAATGGTCGCAACCGTCTTAACATTAATCTTCTCTTTGGAAGCTGACTGGAGAACTTCTTGCAAAGTCTCCACGTCCGAAATGGTTGGACTAGTATTAGCCATCATGACAACCGTTGTAAAACCACCTGCAGCGGCTGCTAGGGCACCAGTATGGATATCTTCCTTGTGGGTTTGACCAGGTTCACGAAAATGAACATGAATATCGACCAAGCCAGGAGCAACTACAAGACCTGTAGCATCAATCATATCTGCTCTTTCTTCTTTAATCTCAGGTGCAATTTTGATAATTTTCCCATCTTGAACTAAGACATCACACACTTGATCCAAACCAGACTTGGGATCCATTACACGACCATTTTTGATTAGTAGCATCTGCTTTCTCCTTTATTCATAGAAATCAACTTGGGTATCCAACAATTTATCCCCATCATAAACAAACTTGGCTGAAAAGAAGGGTTTATCTTCTAAAAGCCACCCAACAAAGGTATGGTCACCTTCCCAAGTCGGCTTATTCAAAACCTCGTCATAGGGAACCCATTCTAGCGTCCCTTCATTGCAGTCAATCAAGTCACCCTCGAACTCCGTCACTTTAAAAACATAGGTGTACCAGTCTAAATCTGGTGTGAATTCAGGAAAAGTGATAACACCTTTTAGAACTGGCTTGGCTTTGAGCCCTGTTTCCTCAAGGATTTCACGCGCCGCGCATTCCTGAGGGGTCTCACCTCGCTCTAGCTTGCCACCCACACCAATCCATTTCCCTTCATGGACATCATTGGGTTTCTTATTACGATGGAGCATAAGCAATTCTTTCCCGTTATCAATGTAGCAAATCGTCGCTAACTGAGGCATATTTTCTCCTTATCTAAGCCAATCGATTGGCTCTTGTCCTGTCTCTTTTAAGAATGCATTGGCCTTGGAAAAAGGCTTGGAACCCCAAAATCCTCTATAAACTGACAAAGGACTGGGATGGGCTGATTCGATAATTAAGTGATGAGGATTGGTAACCAAGGCCTTCTTCTTGCGTGCATAAGCTCCCCAGAGTACAAAAACAACTGGTTTATCTAGTTGATTGACCACCTGAATCACAGCATCCGTAAAAGGCTCCCATATCTGCCCAGCATGACCATTGGCCTGTCCAGCAGGAACAGTCAAACAAGCATTAAGAAGCAAGACTCCTTGTTCAGCCCAAGCTGTCAAATCATGAGATTTCTTAACCCCGATATCATCTGACAATTCTTTCAAGATATTTTGCAAGGATGGCGGAGCTGGGATAGAGTCAGGTACAGAAAAACTCAAGCCCTGCGCTTGACCTGGCCCGTGATAAGGGTCTTGCCCTAGAATCACCACCTTAACGTCTTCAAGCGGTGTTGTCACTAGAGCCTGAAAAACCTTTTCCTTGGGTGGATAAATAGTCCCTTGAGAATAGACCTGCTCCATAAACTGATTGATTTTCCCGAAATAACCCTCAGGTAATTGCTCCTTAATCAAAGCATGCCAAGATGAGTGTTGCATAGCCGACTCCTTCGTTTTTACTGCCTCTATTATAGCAAAAAGTGGCTATCTAAACCACTTTTTACAGTTTATCTAAGCAATCCAGCAAGTCTTGATAAGAATGAACTTCGTAGGTTGGCTGGGCTTGTGTGTGATTTTCAAGGTGATGAAGGTTGTACCAAATCGTGTCAATCCCAGCATTATTGCCACCTTGAATGTCGGCGGTTAGAGAATCTCCAATCATCAGCGTCTTTTCTTTGCTAAAGCCTGTAATCTGCTGCCCGATTTTTTCATAGAAAAGAGCATCAGGCTTTTGTGTTTGCAACTGTTCAGAGATAAAGACTTGATTGAAATAAGGTGCTAGACCAGATTGAGCCAAACGTCCCGTCTGAATAGCAGTAATCCCATTTGTTGCAGCATACAGCTCATAATCTCGCTCGATGAGGCTATCTAAAAGTTCATGTGCGCCAGAAATCGTTTGTCCCTGTTGAACGAGGTAAAATTGGTAACGTTGGGCTAGAAAACTACCGTCTTTTTCCTGTCCAAAGTGAGCAAATAGACGAGAAAAGCGCGTGTTAACCAGATCTTGTTTACTGATTTTCTTTTGTTCCAAGTCCTTCCAGAGAGCCTTGTTCATAGGAACGTAATAGTCTTTGTAGGCCTGAATAGCTGCAACCCCTTCTTCTTTTAGAAGTTGCGTCAAAGCCACATCCTCAGCAGCATCAAAATCAAGAAGAGTGTGGTCAAGGTCGAAAAGTAGAAATTTATAGGACAATTTGAGAATTTTCCTTTCTAAGATAAACAACATTCATTTCAGCCAGTTGTTTAATGTAAAAACTTAAAAGTGGTAAAGTATAACAAAAATAATAGTTCTAATGGATTAACTAACCCATACTATTCTAGTGAATTATAGAAAAATCTCCTATAAATTCGAGCAATAGTTAAAATACATACAAATATGACTCCCAAAATAGATAATACTATTTTCACAAAACTCATTTCAGAGCCTATTACATAGATATGAAAAAGAGGGGCTAGTCCTACACATAGAGACAATAGATAATGACTAAATCTTATCTCACCAATTCCTGCAAAAAAATGTTTCATTTTAAATATCTCAATTTTACCTTTCATCTTTATAATCCACTAACAAATCTATTGACTTCTCATTTTTTTGAATAATCTTGACAACAAATTTACTCCACTTAATGCTACTAAGACTTCAATGGGTAAAAAATAGTAATCCCATATCAAATGAGAAATCAGCAATGTTAGAAATAGTATACAGTCAATATAACTATTCTGAAAATACTCTGTAATTACATAATACAGAAACACCACAACCATCAAAATTAAAATAACCATCATAATACTATTATCCTGTCCTTCTCACTAACGCTATTTCCAAAATTTAATTTTTTTATGACTTAGTAACGTAATTCCAATTAGCAATACACCTAATATAAATAGAAGTATTTCCCAAAATTTATTCTCAGTTTTAATAAAAGGTATAAGATACATGCTGACTAATATGGAACTTGCTCCTAAAAGAGCAAAGACCACTCTGACTCTATCACTTAGTTTAAACATATTTAATTCCCCATAAAATAAGCAGTGGCTATGTTTACTGTAACATTCCCCCGTCTTTATGTAGGGATAATCCCCCATCAAGACACCTCATCTCTTCTTACTCAATAGCAGCATAATTATTTGGTAATACGAGTTTCATAAGATTTCTCCTCTTTAACGTTGCATGGTTAGGATAGTTCTCTAATCAGTAATCGTTGACTGCGTTTAAAGCACTTTGTTACCTAGATAAAATACCCTTTCTCTACCTGATTTGATTTTAAAGAGAACTAAGATTTAACCATATCTATCTCACTTCTTATTTTTAAATAACTCATACTCTTTTTCTCTGATAAAGGGAAGTGAGAAATTAGAAAAAATTAGTAGAATTGAAAACAGATATTCGTCTTTTTGTATCACTAAAACATAACCTAAAAATATATAGACTATCAAATCTAATACAAACAGAGAAAATATCCTCCTTTTCATCATCTCACTTGAATTAAAGATTCTGTTTAATAGAAATTTTATCGTAGTATCTACACAAATTTTTATCAAAAAGATAAGAATCAATACACAATTATCAACTGTACTATGAAGAATAAATGGAAATATAGTTAATATAAAACTAGAAATCTCTAAATATTTTATCCAAGGAGATTGAGACATCTTACTTTTAAACTGACTGATTTTCCTATATTCACTAGCTAATCTAGTATCAAAATCTTTACCAATTATATTAAAGATTAAGAACTCCAGGATAAAAATACTGATTAATACAATATAAGTAAAAACCTTTCCTGGGAAATATTTATTGATTAAAATCGGGAAACTCATTAACAGAATCGAATTTATGGCTAGACAGATAGATACTATTTTATTTTTCACTGAATATATAGGGAGCGATACTATCGAATAGAGAAACGCTAAAAAAATAAGCAAGAAATACTCTGTGCTGCTCATTAGCGGCGCCCTTAATGATAAAAATAGATAGGCACCCCACACGATGATATGCGCTTTACGAATTGACTCTAAACTACTCATCTACCTACTCCTAAATCTATTTTTAGTTCACATTCTCTTTCCAACAAGTCATAAACGTTTCATGATATTTCTTTCTTCTACATTAGATAAAGTCGAAATACATTGTTAACAAATGAAAATATAATGATAAGGCTTTCTTTTACTTTAGACTACCATAAAACAAGGAATCTTTCAACAAAATTCATTGGCAAACTACTATTCTATACAATTGACAGCTCAAATCGTTCAGAATAGAACAATCCTAACTATCGAATACCCTAACTTCATAAATATCCATGTGATTCTAGGTCTAGAATTCCTATAAACTAAATGTTTTCGTACTCTTCTAAGTAATTGATTGCCTTAAACTTTAATTTTTGAAGGATTCTAAAGCTAGAATAGTCTCATCACAATCAGTTTTGAATGATTCACAATTTAGAAACACTATAGCTTTACTCTTGTTAAAATAAAAAGGAACTGCCCAAAGCAATCCCTTTTTATTTACTTAAAATTTGATAGTTGAGATAATCAATAGCCCACCTATAAAAAGTGTTATAGTAAAATTCCTTATTTATTGATTTCAAGCTCCGACAACTGTGTTTGAATAACTGACAGTTCTGCACCAGCCTGAAGAAGAGCAGCTGCAGTATAAGCACCTTCTACAATTGGAACCCTATTGATGATGATACTTTTATCACTGAAATCAGCCACCATTTCTAAGTTCATTTTAGCAGAACCCAGGTCAAAAAAGGCTAATAAGGTATCTGCTGGATTTTCGGAAACAACCCTATCTACTTGATCAAAACTTGTTCCAATTCCTCCATCTTCGGTTCCTCCTACATAAGTAATTGGAACATCTTTAGCTACTTCACTAATCAGTTCAACGACACCTTCTGCAATGTTTTTGGAATGTGAAACGATAACAAGACCAATACTTCCCATTAAACCACCCCAGTTTCTAAAAGAGCAGTAAAGAGTAATCCTGATGAGAATGATCCAGGATCAATATGTCCAAGAGAACGTTCTCCTACATAAGACGCCCTTCCTTTAGTTGCAAGTAAATCTTTGGTAGCATTCACTACCTTATCAATAACCTCTTGAGTCAATTGACCAGCAGACAAAGCAGCAATAACAGGAGTCCAAACATCAACCATTGTCTTTTCTCCAACTTCTGCTTTCCCACGTTTGACAATCATATCCAAACCGCTTTGTAAGATTTCCTCTATTTTCGAATTAGAGTCAGCCTTGGCCATGCCCATAAAAGCAGAGCCATACAAGGGACCAGAAGCACCGCCTACCTTACTCAGCAGTTGCATTGAGACAAGTTTAAACACATCACTGTTAGTTTCAAATTGCTTTCCTTCTAAGTTTTCCATAACTGCAGCCATGCCACGCGCCATATTTCCACCGTGGTCTCCATCTCCTATCGGAGTGTCTAACTCACTAAGGTAATCTTTCTGTTCTTGAATCTTTTCATTAAAAAGCTTCATCCATTCAAGAGCTTGTTCAGCATTCATGCGACATTTCCTCCTTGAATTTTACCAAGCTGGTGTAGTAACAGGTGCATTTAGAGCAGCCAACCACTCATCATCTGCCAATCGAATCAATGTTAATGACAAACCAGCCATATCGATTGAGGTCATATAGTTTCCAATTTTCTTAAATGCCAACTCAACACCTTTTTCATGGAGTAATTTAGCCACATCATTTGCAAATACGTATTGTTCCATAAGAGGAGTGCTTCCTAAACCATTGATGAGAAGGCCATAGCGTTCACCAGCTTTAAGTTGGAAACCTTCAGATAGTTTTTCAACCAATTCTGAGGCAAATTGTGCTGAGGGTTGCATTTTCTCTTTCTTATATCCTGGCTCACCATGAATACCAACTCCGTATTCAAACTCATCATCTTCTAGAACAAATCCTGGTTTCCCAACTTCTGGAACAGTAGCGCCAGATAGAGCTAATCCAATTGTTTTAATTTCTAAGACAAGTTTGTCGGCCAAGTCCTTCATTTCAGATAATGATTTACCAGAACGAGCTGCAGCCCCCAAAATTTTATGGACTAATATAGTACCTGCAACACCTCGACGGCCTTGGGTATAGAGACTATTTTCAACAGCGATATCATCATCAACCACAACACTTGCTACATCAATACCTTCCATTTCAGCAAGTTCTTGTGCAATTTCAAAGTTCATAATGTCACCAGAATAGTTCTTGATGACCATGAAAACTCCAGCACCTTCATCAGCCGCCTTAATGGCTTCTAAAATTTGATCCGGAGTAGGTGAAGTGAAGACTGCTCCACAAATGGCAGCAGACAACATTCCATCTCCTACAAATCCAGCATGACTGGGTTCATGTCCTGAACCTCCACCTGAAATGAGTCCAACTTTTCCTGTCTTTTCTGCCTTTCTAACGATAACATCAAAACCATCTAAGCGTTGAACCAAGTCATCATGCATGAATGACAACCCCTGCAACATTTCATCAACAACTTGTGTCGGTTCATTTATAATTTTTTTCATGAGAAACTCCTTTCGGCATGTATCTTTGTTTTCGATTTCATTATATACTTTTTATTGCTGGATGATAAGGGACAGATTCTATTATTTGTCCCCTTTTAAACCCGTTTCAAACATTTTTTTGGTAAAATGAAGGAAGTAAAAGAAAGGTTTCCTATGGCATCATCACTCATTACAAAAAAACGGATTGCCAAGGCATTTAGAGACCTATTAGCTACTAGAGAATTTGATAAAATCTCCATTGTAGATATCATGGAATCAGCTGGCATTCGTAGACAGACCTTTTATAATCACTTTCTTGACAAATATGAACTGTTAGACTGGATATTTGAAACTGACTTAACCGAGTATATCACCAATAACTTGGACTTCATTTCAGGCCAAAAACTATTACAAGAATTATTTCTTTATTTCGAACAAGAGCGTGATTTTTATATTCAACTTTTTGATATTCAAGGGCAAAATAACTTCTATGACCACTTTATCAGCTACTGTCGCTTGCTTGTATCAAAAATTTTAAGAGAATATGGTCAGATTGATAGCGATTCATCTGCTTATACTTGTTTTTTGCTAGATTATCACTCACATGCTCTAGCAGAAATCGTGAAGGCTTGCGTCAATAAAAAAAGTCCAGTTCCACAACCAGGCTATCTCATCATGACAATTATTGGAAAGAGGCCACAATGACATTTATTTCAAATCATAAACAGAAAATTATTTCAAGTTACATTTCAGCAACTGTCAGCAGTCATCCTGAATTAGAAAAACACCCTACTTTACCACTAGTCTATCAAAAAAATCGCAACCCTCATCAGATTCCAATATTGTCGGGTGGAGGTTCCGGTCACGAACCTGCGCATATTGGATATGTGGGAAAAGGAATGCTTACCGCTGCTATCTATGGCCAATTATTTACTCCTCCTACAAGAACTGAAATCTTAGAGTCCATTCGTTTTTTAAACAATGGTCACGGTGTCTTCATCATTGTAAAAAATTTCGAAGCAGACATCAAAGAATTTAGCTGGGCCATTAATACTGCTAGACAAGAAGGAATTAAGGTCGGCTATAGTCTAGCACACGACGATATTTCTATTGAACCTCACAATAGATTTCAAATTAGAGGAAGAGGGCTTGCAGGGACTATTTTACTTCATAAAATCCTAGGATATGCGGCTCAGAACGGTGCTGACATCGAGCAACTAACTAATTTAGGTTATGAACTTGCTACCGAAATCGCAACAATTGGCTTTGCAAGGAAAGCTGCTAGTCTCCCCCAAGCCACCCTTCCACTATTTAACTTGGAAGAAGGAAATATTTCTTATGGTATTGGGATACATGGCGAAGAAGGCTATCGTATCGTCCCATTCCAATCATCGGAAATCCTTGCAAATGAAATTATAAGTAAATTAAGATTGCACTATCATTGGAAAAAGGGTGATCAATTTATATTGCTTGTAAATAATCTAGGCACTACCAGCAACTTAGAAATGGGTATATTTATCAATGATCTCCTTCAACTCTTAGAAATTGAAGGAATCACTATTACATTTATAAAATCAGGAACATTTATGACCAGTCTGGATATGGCAGGTATATCCGTAACTCTTTGCCCTGCGAAAAATAAACAATGGTTAGAAGCGCTCAATGCTCCAACAACAGCTTTTTCATGGTAATTTGCTTGTATAACTCAAAAGGGCTACATCACTTGTTAGACCTTTGCTTTTATCTTATACTCAATGAAAATCAAGGAGCAAACTAGGAAACTAGCCGCAGGTTGCTCAAAAC
>NZ_VMMK01000037.1:333-17633 GCF_013277255.1 Streptococcus sp. 2154 | reverse complement strand
AGTCAGTGAGCATATCTACGTTAAGGCGACGCTGACGTGGTTTGAAGAGATTTTGAAAGAGTATTAGACCATACTTTTCCAAAATGCGCCCAAAAAACCTTGCAACTAGGTTACAAGGTTAATCACATTAATCAAAATTAACGTATTCTTTTTGAAGTTCAAGAACTTCTTCCATTGTTGAACACTCTGTAAGGGCACGGTTAGCGTACTCTTCCATCTTAGTAGTATCCAATTTCTTCATCAAGCTACGTGTACGAAGGACAGATGTTGCTGACATAGAGAACTCATCCAAGCCCATTCCGACAAGCAGTGGAACAGCTGTTTGGTCACCAGCCATCTCACCACACATACCAGCCCATTTACCTTCAGCGTGAGCTGCCTTGATAACGTTATTGATCAATCGAAGGATTGATGGGTTATATGGTTGGTAAAGGTATGAAACTTGCTCGTTCATACGGTCTGCCGCCATTGTGTATTGGATCAAGTCGTTTGTACCAATTGAGAAGAAGTCAACTTCTTTTGCAAATTGGTCTGCAAGCATAGCTGCTGCAGGAATTTCAATCATGATACCAACTTGGATGTCATCCGCAACTGCAACTCCTTCAGCAAGAAGATTTGTTTTTTCTTCTTCATAAACTGCTTTAGCTGCACGGAATTCTTTCAAGAGGGCAACCATTGGGAACATGATACGCAATTGACCATGAACAGAAGCACGAAGAAGGGCACGGATTTGTGTACGGAACATTGCATCTCCAGTTTCAGAAATAGAGATACGAAGGGCACGGAATCCAAGGAATGGGTTCATTTCGTGTGGCATATCGAAGTAAGGAAGTTCCTTATCTCCACCAATATCCATTGTACGAACAACCACTGGTTTACCATTCATTCCCTCAAGAACAGCCTTATACGCTTCATACTGCTCATCTTCTGTTGGGAAGTCTTGAGAATCCATGTACAAGAACTCTGTACGGTAAAGTCCAACAGCTTCTGCACCGTTGTTGTTAACACCTTCAACGTCTTTTGGAGTACCGATGTTAGCTGCCAACTCGAAGTGTTTACCGTCAGCAGTCACTGTTTGAGCATCTTTCAAAAGTGCCCATTCAGCTTTTTGTTTCGCATAGGCTTCACCAGCTGCTTTAAATTCTGCCGCTTGTTCATCTGTTGGGTTGATAATCACTTCTCCAGTGATCCCGTTAACAGCAAGGATGTCACCGTCTTTAACGATTTCAGTGATGTTATTTGTACCTAATACAGCAGCAATTTCAAGTGTACGTGCCATGATAGCTGAGTGGCTTGTACGTCCACCAATGTTGGTTACAAAAGCTTTTACAAAGTTTTTGTCCAATTGAGCTGTATCTGAAGGAGTCAAGTCATGCGCAATCACAATCACTTCTTCATTGATAGAAGCTGGGTTTGGCAATTTTTTACCAAGAAGGTTTGCCAATACACGTTTTGTCACGTCGCGGATATCCGCTGCGCGTTCTTGCATGTATGGGTTGTCTTCCATGCCTTCAAAGATAGTGATAAACATATCTGTAACTTCTTTCAGACCTGCTTCTGCATTCACTTTCTTCGCACGGATAGTTTCCTTGATTTGGCTGATCATTTCTGGGTCAGCAAGAACCATTAAGTGAGCATCAAAAACTTGAGCTGCTTCTTCACCGAGCGTACCTACTGCTTTCTCGCGAATAACAGAAAGCTCGTCTTGTGATGCCTGTAGAGCGGCATCAAGGCGAGCTTCTTCTGCGTTTGTATCTTCGACTGTAATAGTCTCAAATGACAAATCCGGCTGAACGAGTAGATATGCTTTTGCAACTGCAACACCGTCAGATGCTGCGATTCCTTTAAGCATTTCTGTCATTTCCCTTATGCCAATCCTTCTTTTTCCATTGTTTCTGAGATTGCAGCGATAGCGTCATCTGCATCTGCACCTTCAGCTGAGATAGTTACGTCAGCACCTTGACCAACACCAAGACTCATAACACCCATAATTGATTTAAGGTTAACTGATTTACCTTTGTACTCAAGAGTGATATCTGAAGCAAATTTGCTAGCAGTTTGTACCAACAATGTTGCTGGACGTGCGTGAATACCTGTTTCTGCCACTACGTGGAAATCTTTAGAAGCCATAGTTTGACTCTCCTTTTGTTCTTTCTTTTTTTGAGTTATATGTGATAACCCTTACAATTTAGTATTATACCATCTTCTAGGATTTTTTTCAAGCATTTTCTGGATTTTCCTTCAATTTCCTTTCAGATAACTTGCTGAAAATCTTCTATCCTAGATAACAAAACACAGGATATAGTTTCTTCAAAAACAATTTATAGGATAATCATTGCTATTTCACAATACAAACACTATATATTGTGTTTATATATAAAAACAACAAAAGAACACCACTATATTTAGTTCAAATCATTGACAAAATTTTATTTTCTGATATACTAGGATAGTATTAAATTTTGAAGAGGAGTTACACAATGGTAACCGTTTATTCTAAAAACAACTGTGTCCAATGTAAGATGACCAAACGTTTCTTGGACAGTAATAATGTCTCTTATCGTGAAATCAATCTTGATGAGCAACCTGAGTACGTCGATCAAGTTAAAGAGCTCGGTTTTAGCGCAGCTCCTGTTATCCAAACACCAACTGAAGTCTTTTCAGGTTTCCAACCAGGAAAACTGAAACAATTAGCATAATCTTAGTACATCATCCAGAAGAAACTGCTTTTAGGGCTAACTTAGAAGCCTTTCTTTTGTAATTAGATAAGGGAAATTTTATGGGATTAAAACATCTTGAAGACGTGACTTACTTCCGTCTTAATAACGAAATTAACCGTCCTGTTAATGGACAAATCATGCTTCATAAAGATAAGGAAGCCTTGGATGCTTTCTTTAAAGAAAATGTAGTTCCAAACACTATGGTTTTTGATTCAATCAAAGACAAAATCAATTACCTCATTAAACACAACTACATCGAAACAGCCTTTATCAAGAAATACCGTCCAGAGTTCTTGGAAGAATTGGCTCAATTTATCAAAGACCAAAACTTCCAATTCAAGTCATTCATGGCAGCTTATAAATTTTACAATCAATATGCCTTAAAGACTAATGACGGTGAATACTATCTTGAAAATATGGAAGACCGTGTCTTCTTCAACGCCCTTTATTTCGCTGATGGGAATGAAGCTGTTGCAATCGATATTGCCAATGAAATCATCCACCAACGCTACCAACCTGCTACTCCTTCCTTCTTGAATGCTGGACGTGCTCGCCGTGGGGAGTTAGTATCTTGTTTCCTAATCCAAGTGACGGATGATATGAACTCTATCGGACGTTCTATCAACTCAGCTCTTCAACTTTCACGTATTGGTGGTGGTGTGGGAATTACCCTCAGCAACCTTCGTGAAGCTGGTGCACCTATCAAGGGTTATGAAGGAGCAGCCTCTGGGGTTGTGCCAGTTATGAAACTCTTCGAAGACAGCTTCTCTTACTCCAACCAATTGGGGCAACGTCAAGGTGCCGGTGTTGTCTACCTCAACATCTTTCACCCAGACATCATCGCCTTCCTTTCAACTAAGAAAGAAAACGCCGATGAAAAAGTTCGTGTCAAAACCCTATCACTTGGTGTTGTAGTACCTGATAAATTCTACGAATTGGCTCGTAAAAATGAAGAAATGTACCTCTTCAGTCCTTACTCTGTAGAAAAAGAATACGGTGTGCCATTCAACTACATCGACATTACTGAAAAATACGATGAATTGGTCGCAAATCCAAACATCCGCAAGACAAAAATCAAGGCGCGTGATTTGGAAACTGAAATCTCTAAATTGCAACAAGAGTCTGGCTACCCTTATGTAGTCAACATTGATACGGCTAACCGTGCAAATCCTGTTGATGGTAAGATTATCATGAGTAACTTGTGTTCTGAGATTCTTCAAGTCCAAGAACCAAGCTTGATCAACGATGCTCAAGAATTCCTTCAAATGGGAACAGATGTTTCATGTAACCTTGGTTCAACCAACGTGGTTAACATGATGACTTCACCTGATTTTGGTCGTTCTATCCGTGCTATGGTTCGTGCCCTTACTTTCGTTACAGATAGTTCACACATCGTAGCTGTTCCTACCATCGACCATGGAAATAGCCAAGCTCACACCTTTGGACTTGGTGCCATGGGACTGCACAGCTACCTTGCCCAACAATTGATTGAATATGGATCACCTGAGTCTGTTGAATTTACAAGCATCTACTTTATGCTTATGAACTACTGGACCTTGGTTGAGTCAAACAATATCGCGCGTGAACGTGGTATTACCTTCCACAACTTTGAAAAATCAGACTATGCTAACGGAAGCTACTTCGACAAGTATGTGACTGGCGAGTTTGTTCCAAAATCAGACCGTGTTAAAGAACTCTTCAAAGATGTCTTTATCCCTGGTGCTGCTGATTGGGCTGAACTTCGCGACAAGGTTCAAGCAGATGGTCTTTACCACCAAAATCGCCTTGCTGTAGCGCCAAATGGTTCTATCAGCTATATCAACGACGTTTCTGCTTCTATCCACCCGATTACGCAACGTATCGAAGAACGCCAAGAGAAGAAAATTGGTAAAATCTACTACCCTGCTGCTGGCTTGTCTACAGAAACCATTCCTTACTACACTTCTGCCTACGATATGGATATGCGTAAAGTCATCGATGTTTACGCTGCTGCGACTGAACACGTGGATCAAGGACTTTCACTCACCCTCTTCATGCGCAGTGACATTCCAAAAGGCCTTTACGAATGGAAGAGGGAAAATAAACAAACGACACGTGACTTGTCCATCCTTCGTAACTATGCCTTTAACAAGGGAATCAAGTCTATCTACTACGTCCGCACCTTTACAGATGACGGTGGAGAAGTCGGTGCCAACCAATGTGAAAGCTGTGTGATTTAGTTTCTAGCATAGAAACACTATTTTTCCCTAAGCAGCACTGATAAAATCAAATCTACTATGTCATAACATAATTTATGTAACATTTTAAAAGTCGGGATTCCGACTTTTTGTGCGATACTCCTATAGAATTATGGTAAAATAGAATAATTGTGAGTTCGCAATACTAAACACAGAAAGAGATTTCAAATGGAAACTTACTATAAAGCCATTAACTGGAATGCCATCGAAGATGTCATCGACAAATCAACTTGGGAAAAGCTGACAGAGCAATTCTGGCTCGATACACGTATTCCCTTGTCAAATGACTTGGATGACTGGAGAAAGCTATCTAACAAAGAGAAAGACTTGGTCGGAAAAGTTTTTGGTGGTTTAACCCTTCTCGACACTATGCAATCTGAAACTGGGGTTCAAGCCCTTCGCGCAGACATCCGTACACCACATGAGGAAGCTGTTTTCAATAACATCCAATTTATGGAATCTGTCCACGCTAAATCTTACTCATCAATCTTCTCTACCTTGAATACTAAGGCTGAGATTGAAGAAATTTTCGAATGGACCAATACCAATCCTTACCTACAAAAGAAGGCTGAGATTGTCAACGAAATCTACCTAAACGGTAGCCCACTTGAAAAGAAAGTTGCTAGCGTTTTCCTCGAAACCTTCCTCTTCTATTCAGGTTTCTTCACTCCCCTCTACTATCTTGGTAACAACAAACTTGCCAACGTTGCGGAAATCATCAAATTGATTATTCGTGATGAATCTGTTCACGGAACCTACATTGGTTACAAATTCCAACTTGGTTTCAATGAATTACCTGAAGAAGAGCAAGAAAAGCTAAAAGAATGGATGTACGACCTGCTCTATACTCTTTATGAAAATGAAGAAGGCTACACAGAGAGTCTTTATGACGGTGTTGGTTGGACTGAAGAGGTTAAAACCTTCCTTCGCTACAATGCCAATAAAGCTCTCATGAACATGGGACAAGATCCACTTTTCCCAGATTCAGCTGAAGATGTCAACCCAATCGTTATGAACGGTATTTCAACAGGAACTTCCAACCATGACTTCTTCTCTCAAGTCGGAAATGGTTACCTTCTTGGCGAAGTTGAAGCCATGCAAGATGATGACTACAACTACGGTTTGGACTAATACTCTTCGAAAATCTCTTCAAACCACGTCAGCTTCGCCTTGCCGTAGATATGCTCACTGACTTCGTCAGTCTTATCTACAACCTCAAAACTGTGTTTTGAGCAACCTACGGCTAGCTTCCTAGTTTGCTCTTTGATTTTCATTGAGTATAATTCTCCACCACTCTCAATCATAAAAAGTAAACTAGAAACAACAAAATCATAACTTAATAAAAATATCGAAAGTTTTGAAAATAAACCTCGATATTTTTGTTTTTGTTTTATTTTGTTGTTTTTGTATTTGAATGATGAGCTAGTTTATGGTAAGATAGTAGTAGGAAACGAGGTGATAATATGCTCAAACAAGAAAAATTAACCAAAATTTTAGAAACAGTAAATAGTAAAGGAACCATAACGGTTAAACAGATTATGGACGAAATAGCCGTTTCAGATATGACTGCAAGGCGCTATTTACAGGAATTAGCTGATAAAGATTTGCTGATTCGTGTGCATGGTGGAGCTGAAAAACTTCGAACCAACTCCCTTTTGACTAATGAGCGATCAAATATTGAAAAACAAGCCCTCCAAACGGCAGAAAAACAAGAAATAGCCCGTTTTGCAGGCAGTCTAGTAGAAGAAAGAGAAACTATTTTTATTGGACCAGGAACAACATTAGAATTTTTTGCGCGCGAATTGCCTATTGACAATATCCGCGTCGTGACCAACAGTCTACCTGTCTTTCTAATTTTAAGCGAACGAAAATTAACAGATTTGATTTTGATAGGTGGAAATTATCGCGATATTACAGGTGCTTTTGTTGGCACATTGACCCTACAAAATCTCTCTAATCTCCAATTTTCTAAAGCTTTCGTTAGCTGTAATGGTATTCAAAACGGAGCTCTAGCTACTTTTAGCGAGGAAGAGGGAGAGGCTCAACGCATCGCTTTAAATAATTCTAATAAAAAATATTTACTCGCAGATCATAGTAAGTTCAATAAGTTTGATTTTTATACTTTTTATAATGTATCAAATCTTGATACTATTGTTTCAGATTCTAAACTAAGTGATTCAATCCTTTTTGAACTATCTAAACTTACTAAAGTCATCAAGCCTTAATAAACTGAAAGATTCTGGGTAACAACTCAATTTCAGAAGTAAATCTTCCCGCAATAAAACGCATAGTATCAAGTTTTTCAACACCTGATATTATGCGTTTTTCTGCGTTAAAGACTTTTTGCCCAATTGCTTTATCTGCAACCTCAAAGCTATGCATTGAGAAACCTGCGACTCGCTTTCTAGTTTAAAGTTGCTCTTTGATTTTCATTGAGTATAAGCAACGTGATTAGATAAGAGTTTTGCAGAGTACTAGATATAAGATTTAACTTTTTTGAGAAATTGGCTACGATTGTTGAAACGGCATAAAATCTGAATCAAAGGAGATAGTATCCCGTTCTTCAGGATTGATAAAATTTAAAAATAAATTTTTAAATTCTTCCAGCTCATAATCTGAATGACAAATCCATTCTTTACCGGTCGAGACATACCATTTTCCAAGACTTTTCAATTCTTCATTCGTCAAACACGGTATTTGAGAACATTTTTCAAAGTTAATAATATAAACTTTTTCATAAATAGATTGGATAAAATTTTTGAACATCTTTTTTCCTCACTAGAATTCTATATCTAATGACTAATTCTACTAGTCTATAATCTGACTTTCCGCTACTTTCTTGTACCAGTGAGCTGATTTCTTCGGATAACGTTCTTGAGTTTCAAAGTCTACATAGAAGAGACCATAACGTTTCTCATAACCGTTTGACCAAGAGAAGACGTCCATCAATGACCAAATGAAGTAACCTTTTACATTCGCTCCATCTGCAATCGCATCAGACAAGACCTCCAAGTGTTGTTTGACATAATCAATACGTCCATCATCATAAACAGTGTTATCGACGAACTCATCTTTATAGCCGAGACCATTTTCAGTGATGTAAATCTTCTTGTAGTTGGGATAATCTTTCTTCACGCGCATGATTTGGTCATACAAACCTTGAGGGTAGATAATCCAATCCCAATCCGTACGTGGCACATAATCAGGAGCTACACGACGACCAACACCTTTGATTTGGTATTTAGAGCTTCCTTTCTCACCCTTACCATTATGGATGATTTCAGTTTCGCCATCAAAGGCTTCCATCCAGTCACTCATATAGTAGTTGATTCCAAGGAAATCATTCAAGTCTTTTGCTGCTTCTAATGCTGTAAAATCTTCTTCACGAAGATCCAAGCTACCACCATTGGCAGCCAAGATAGCCTCTACCCCTGCCAGGCTCTTTTCAGAGTAGTGACCCAGATAGGTTGCATCCAAGATGAATTTATTATGGATAATGTCCTCCAACTCTGCCGCAATAACATCTGCAGGATTTTCAGGATCCAAAGGATACTTGGTTGGCAGAGCGTGAACAACACCAATTTCGCCTTTATAGCCTTTATCTTTATATAGCTTAACTGCACGCGCATGAGACACCATCATATTGTGGTGCGATTGGAAAACTTTGGCAAGGTCGTACTGAATACCTGGAGGGAATTTCCCAACCAAGTATTGACCATCACCGATTGGTCCAATTTCATTGAATGTTGTCCAATAGTTTACTTCTGGAAATTCTTCAAAACAGAAGGCAGCGTAGTCTACAAAGTGTTCGATATTTTCACGGTTTAAGAAGTCTCCATTTGAGTGGAGAGCTTCTGGCGTGTCAAAGTGATGAAGAGTTACAAAGGGTTCAACATGACGTTTGTGACACTCTGCAAATAAATTATGATAAAACTCAACACCTTTAGCATTTACTTGACCGTAACCGGTTGGGAAAATACGTGACCAGGCAATAGAAATTCGAATGCCATTGATACCATACTCTTCTGCCAGCTTGAGGTCAACTGGATATCGATTGTAAAAATCACTGGCTGGTTCTGCAGTGTACCAGTAGTTATCTTCAAGATATTTATCCCACGCAACTGGTCCTTTTCCATCAGTATGTGTAGCACCTTCTGCTTGATAAGCAGCTGTTGCGCCACCGAAAATAAAGTCTTTTGGTAATGTTTTTGTCATTTCTTTCACCTATTTCTTGATTTAAATAAAGTAAAAGTGAGAGGAGAGGAGTCAGTGAGCCATCCTTCTCCATCTCACTTCTTGTACCAAGTCACCGAATTAACAAGGCGATTAGGAAATTCGCCATAGCGATTTCCGTAACGATAGGAGACTATTTCAGAGTCCCTAGCCTTAATCGAATTGCGCTTGTACAAATGCAAGAGCACCTTTTCCATCACGAGTTAATTTGATGTATTGAGCGCCTTCTGTTTTCGCAAGTTTAATACCAAGTTTATCAGTTTCTGCTTTCATGTCTTCAAAGTTTGAGGCAACTTGAGGGGCAAGGATAACTAGATCAAACTCTGGTAACATTTCACGGTGAGCACCATAGCCACCTGCTGCTGCTTTCACAGGAACATTGTATTCCGCAGCTGCCTTGTTCAAAGCATTTGCAAGGAGACCACTTGTCCCTCCACCAGCACAGAGAACGAGGACATTTGTTTCTTCAGTGATTTTATTTTGTGCTGCTTCTACACCCGCTTTTTCAAGAATAGCATCCGCTTTTGCAGTGTTGAAGTTTGCAGCAACTTTTTCTTTCAATTCATCATTAGATTTACCTGAACGTTCTTCTTCTAGAATTTGTTCATCATATACTTTAAGGAATGGGTAGTAAATGACTACGTCAACCACAATTAGAAGGGCGGCAAGAATGAATGATAGCACTTGGAAGTTAGTTCCAAGAACTAGACCTAGTGGAGCTGGAGTTGTCCATGGTAGATTAGCAGTGAATGAGTTCATTCCAAGAGTTTCAATAAAGAATTTGAAAATCCATACGTTTGCGATTGGAGCAAAGATAAATGGAATGAAGAAGATTGGATTTAATACAAGTGGTGCACCAAACAAGATTGGTTCATTTACACCGAAGAAGGTAGGAACTACTGAAGCACGTCCGATTGCACGGTTACGTTTCGATTTTGTCAACCACATGAACATAAATGGAACGACCAATGTCGCACCTGTACCACCCATGGTAACGATAAACATTTGTGTACCAGAAGTAAGAATATTGTCTGCATGCATCCCTTGTTGGAGAAGGTTCAAGTTAACTTCGGCATTGGCATAGGTAATAGCTGCGATAGCTGGTTCAACGATAGATGGACCATGAATCCCAACAAACCAGAAGAAGGCAAAGGCACCAAAGATAATGGTAATACCAAGGTATCCGTCTGCTGCTGAGAAGAGTGGTGCGAAGAATTTACCGATTGATTCTGCCACACTAGAACCAACAAAATAACGTGCTAATAAGTCAAGAGCATAAAGAGAAACAACAGATAGAGTGAATGGAATCACATCTTTAAAGACTTGTGAGATATTTGGTGGAACTTCGTCAGGCATACGAATAGTGACGTTGTTCTTAACACAAACCTTATAGATGGCTACAGTAACAAAGGCAGCAAGGAAGGCTGAAAGCAAACCTTTTGTCCCCAAGAATCCAGTAGCTAGACCACTTTCGATAGGATCAGCTGCCAACATCAACAAACCAACAATTGCTGCCAACAATGTTGACATATAGTTGATTTGATTGGTTTTTTCCATGCTCCGGTTTACTGAGTCAGTCAATGACTTAGCTGTTGTACCAGCTACCAAGAGAGCCAGAATACCCATAGAATAGCTATAAGGTTTCATCAGAAAGGCTACAACTTCATCAGACCATTTAAAGCCCCATGAGTTTGGTACAAAGGCGATTAATATAAAGATACTTGAGAAGAGAATAACAGGCATACCTGCAATGAAACCATCACGAATAGCACGAAGATAGATATTACGAGATAGTTTCTCAAAGAAAGGCTTTCCTTTCTCGATGAATGCAATTAGTTTATTCATTATTTAACTCCTCTCTTATAGAGTTCGATTAAGTGGTGCATCAAATCTTTTAACAAGATAGTTGTCATCAAGTGGTCTTGGCCATGCATCATGGTCACACTATACGCTAAGTCCTCACCAGAAGCTTCCTTGGTCAATAGACTTGTTTGGGCGTGGTGAGCCTCTGCGATGCAAGCACCAGCTTCCTCAACTAAGCTATCCGCTTTTACAAAATCACCAGCTTCAGCAGCCTTCAAGGCTTCCAATAGTTTTGAACGAGCATCGCCAGCATAGGCTACAATTTCAAAACCTAACAATGTTACTTCTTCTCTATTCATGATAGAATTCTCCTTATATAATTTTAAATAATTTTTATGACAATAAACGTTGGATATGTAGAACTAGATAAACTCGTTCACTTTTATACAAATCAAGACCCGTATGTTGCGTAATCACATCATAGATCTTGGAACCAATCTCGAAGGCTTTTGGATAGGATTGTTTAATATGATCTTCCATATCCAGAAGTGATTGGTTATCATCTCTAGATCTGTCTAAATAATCCAAGAAATAATTCAAATGAATCATAAAACGATCATAGAAATGGTTATTCTCTTTGGTTCGTTGAATTGCATAGTCCTTCAAAACTTCTTCAACATTCCTGAGAATTTCTTTCCTCTTATCAATCGACTCCACAAGTTCCACTTCATTTTCACCTTCGGCATTAATGAAATGATAAGCAATCCGAATAATTTCATCCTCAGGAAAATGATCTGCTAACTTCTGACGGTAAATTGCAAAAGCTTCATTTGCGATTTGAAAAGCTACAGGATACTTAGCAGAAATATCTGGCAGATTACTATCCTTGTACCTTCCTTGTGCTAGAGCTTGGTAAGAACAGTAAATATGATCTGTCAAGGTTACATAGAGATACTCTTGAATCGGATAATGATATTTCTTTGATAGCTTATCAATGATTTCATAGGTCACTGTGATAAAATCAAGCGGAACATCTTTGAGGAGAGCCATAAAGTTTTCTCTCGATTCTTCGGTCTTCATCCGAAAGATTTTCTCAACCTGATGTTCAGCAATCAAATCCCCCTTCTTCTTTCCAAATGCAATCCCCTTACCAATTACAATCACTTCTTCTCCCTTATCATTTCTGACAAGCGAGACATTGTGATTCATTGGATTTAGAATTCGATACATGTCAACCTCCTTTTATATCTTAAAGGTATATGAGTATAAAAAATGACCACAAATGAACTAGAAAATCAGCCGATTTCTAATTCACCTGTGATCATGCCTAATATTACTTAGTAACACTCACCTTGTATTAACTTGTGATTTAAGTATAGCACAAGTAAGTTATTTTGTAAACCTTTACATACAACTTTTTTTAAACTTAACTATGTTCTAAAATTCATCAAACAGAGGCTCTGTTTTTATTTATTTTTGTAAATCAAAACAAAAACAGGAAGACAGAAAAATAAAAAAGTAGCTACATTTTTAAAATTCATTAAATCTAATAAACAAAGAACACAAGAAACTATAAAACAAAATACGGTTATTTTTTTAAACGAACTATTCATAAAGAAATAACCTTTAAGGTAAATCTATGGCGTAAACAAGGTTTACAAATGGCACCTCTACTGTAGCTACAGCAACTGTCCAATAATTTTCTACAGCAGTTTTTACAGCCCAGCCACCCAGCTCCCTCACGTGAGGACCAAGATTGAAACGAAAACCTACAGGACCTCTTTCGTAAACGTTAGGCAACTCTTTTACAGCTTCATACATCAAACTTGCTTCTTGTACAGAAATACCAATATTTTTTGCTAGCTCTTCAGGAGTACCTTTTAAATTTATATTTCCAAATTTATCTACATAAAAATAATCTTCCAAAATTTGACCAGCATTTACAATATCTTCTGAAACCGAAACATTATAAAATTTATTCCCATCAACATTCAAAACAATATCATTTGCTTTATCTACTCTAGTTAGGGCACTATCTGCAAATACAGAATGACTAACCATAGGTAAGGCTGATGAGAATATTGAAACAATACCTAGTCCTACAACTAACGCTTTAAAACTCTTTTTAGTAGCCATTTATCTTCTCCTTTTATAAAACAACGAATTGAAATGTGCGTCTAAATATAGTTTATTCTGGCAATATTGTTTCCGTATTATTCCTTCCTAGCTCGTAAAATAAACTATACCTTATTTTTATTATACTTCATCTAGTTACTTTCTAATTCATATTAACTTGTGATTTAAGTGTAGCACAAGTAAGTTAATTTATAAACCTTTACATACAACTTTTTTTAAAATTTTTTTAGATTCATGTTCCTAACCTAGGAGGACTTGCTTACACGCGTTCTTTCCATGAAGTTGCTGTTGTTTGAAGAACTTTGTTGAGTTCGTCAATGTTTTCAAAACCAGTTGTGCGAAGCCATTCACGAGCTGCTGCTTCACCATCTTTGATGTATGCTTCAACTGATCCAGCCCATGTAGCACGGCCACAAAGAACACCATTGAAGTTTGCACCTGATTCATGGGCAAATACAAGAGTATCTTGGAAGAGTTTAGCTGATACACCAGCACTCAAGTAGATGTATGGCAAGTTAGTTGCTTCATCTTGAGCTTTGAAGAAGGCTGCTGCTTCTTCACGTGTATAAACTACTTCACCTTCAGCGAAGCCTTCAACATATTTAATGTTAACAGGAACTTCAACTTTCAAAACATCAATGTTAAAGCGTGGGTCTGAAAAGACTTTCATAGCGCCGATAACTTTGTGTGGTTTTACTTTCGCGTATTCTACAGAACCTGCATCCGCAATTTTTTCATCGTAAGCAAGGATTTCAAGGAAGAACGGGATATCTTCAGCTACACACTCTGAACCGATGCGTTCGATATAAGCTTGTTTTTCTTGGTTGAGTTCGTCTGAGCTATCTACATCATAGTAAAGCAAGAATTTAACTGCATCTGCACCTTCTTCTTTAATACGTTTTGCAGACCAAACATCCAAGCAGTCAGGCAAGCGTTTTGTGCTTGTTGTGTCGTAACCTGTTTTTTCATAAGCAAGGAGAAGACCAGCTTTTTCATCAAGAGCTTTAGTCGCTGGAAGTCCATATTCAGGATCAAGAAGCATAGATGAAGCGTATTTAGTCAATTCATCTGCTACCAAGACTTTGAGTTCTTCCATTTGAGCCACTGTTGGTTCTTCTGTTTGGTGTTGAGCCATGAGGCGTTTTAAAGCACCACGTTGGTCAAATGCAAGAGCTGAGATGATACCATTTTCGTCAGAAAGTTTTTCTAAGCGTGCACGTTTTTGTTCTGTTAAAGCCATTTTATACCTCTTTTACTATTAATTGATCATATAGAGCTTGATAGTTGGCCATGTTGACATGACCAGTCATTTTTTCTTGAGCATTGAGCATACCAAGGACATTTGCCTTGATGAGTAATTCCGCATCCGATTCTTTATGAAGAAGTCCTGAAGAAATTCCTGCTACAGTAGAATCTCCAGATCCGACAGGGTTGACTACCTGAATTCTAGGAATATCTACCTTGTAGAAAGTGTCACCATGTTTGGCAAAGGCACCGTTGGCACCAAGCGAAACGATAATCCATTCAATACCTGCAAACAAAGGTTCTTGAAGGACTTCTTTTAATTCATCCAAATCCTCAGAAACTTCTCTTCCTAGAAGTTGAGACAATTCCTCATTATTTGGTTTGATGACTGTTGGTTTATGGGGTGATTCAAGAACCGCCTGAAGTGCTGCACCAGAGCAGTCCAAGACAACAGGCTTGCCAGCTTGATTAGCAAGTTCTACCAAGCTCGCATAGTAATCAACTGGAAGACCAGCTGGCAGACTACCTGAGATAGCTACTACTTCAACTGACTCCAAGAGTTTTTTGAAATGTTCCAAAAAGCCTTTTTCTTCCTGTTCCAATACTTCAGGACCTTTTTCAAGAACTTCTGTTTGGTTATCTCCATGAAGAATAGCGATACAGTTACGAGTTTCTCCCTGAATTGAGAAGAAATCTTTCTTTACTTGATTATCGATATGTTCAACCAAAAACTCACCAAGTTTGCCACCCACTAAACCAGTAGCAAGAACAGAATCGCCAAATTCTGAAAGTACTCGGGTAACATTGAGTCCCTTACCACCAGCCGTTTTGGTTACATCCACCACACGATTGACAGTATCAATCTTCAACTCATCCAAGGGATAGGAAATATCAATGGATGGGTTCATTGTGACTGTTAAAATCATAGGTCACCTCTTAGTCGTGGTATTCTCCGCGATCCCATTTTTCAAGGAATTCAGTGAAGAAGTTTGCGTCTGTTTGTCGATCATTGTGACTTTCAAGGTGTTCAATTTTCGCAATCAATTTTTTGTTTTCTTCAGATGGTTTGTATTCAGCATGGATGAAGGCCTCGATGATATCACACATGAGCAATTCACCAGTAATCTTACCACCAAAACCGATAACATTAGCGTTCAATTGTTCTTTAGCATAAAGGGCTGTTGTCATATCACGAACCAAGGCAGAACGAACACCTGGAACTTTATTTACAGCGTTGTTGATACCAACACCAGTACCACAGATACATACTCCAAGATCAGCTTGACCGCTAGTTACAGCTTCCCCTACTTTTTTACCAAAGATTGGGTAGTGAGTACGTGTATGGTCATAGGTACCAAAGTCAATGACTTCATATCCTTTTGATTTCAAAAATTCTGAAACCGCCATTTTTTCATCTGTTACGATGTGGTCACATCCAATTGCAATTCTCATTAGTTATTCCCTCCGATTAATTATATAAATCTAATATCATTTATCCCTACTCAAGAAAAATCAAGATTAGCTTAGGAAGCGAGCTGCAAGCATAACTGAGGTTAGCTAAAATGAGCTGACAACAGATTATCTTGATTTTTGAAGAGTATTAGCACATTTTATTCAACATGTCGACCCGGATTTGATGACGTCCACCATCGTATTGACCGTTAACAAATCCTTTAGCGATATTTTTAGCCAATTCATCACCAACAAGTTGTGCTCCCATAGTGATCATACGTGAGTTGTTGTGGCCACGAGTCATATAAGCTGAACGTTCGTCAGATACTTCTGCAGCAACCATTCCTTTGATCTTAGTTGCGACCATAAATGGACCAGCTCCATAAGCATCAATCACGATACCAAGGTTTTGTTCTTCTTTGTTTACTTCTGCAGCAACAGCAAGAGTCACATCAACAAAGTCTTGACCTTCAGCTGTAACATCCACAAGGTGGAAGTTTTCTTTTTCTAAGAAGTCTTTCACAACTTCTTTCAATCTCAAACCTGCAGCATCTGCACCGATAACAATAGACATATTGTATACTCCTTTTTATTTTTTCTATGCTGGATTCCAGCAGTGTATTGGCTGTCTTTAAAAAACAGTCAATTAGTCCTCACAAACATAATATACTACTATTGTTTGAAAAAGTCAATAGTTTGTGTTTGTTTTTGTTGTTTATTTTTTTGATTTTTTATAAAACTTCTATCTCAAACCCTAATTCTTCAATCTGATTGGCTTCTAAGAGACGAACATTCTTCTTATCTTCTAAATGATTTTCTGCTGAATTTTAAGCAGACTATCATTTCTCTTTTTAGAATCAAAAGGACGAGATTGTGGAATATCTACAGGAACAATAGGTTGTGGCATTAAAATATCCTCCAATAGTTTTACTTTACTAATAGTATACAGGAGGTCTTCCATGAATGATAGATACCTTGTTATGACGCGCTTACTATCCATCAACAGAGAGAAGGACGACAAAAAAGAAAGGACAAAATTTGTCCTTTCTGAATCTTAGCTAACTTCCATCTACTACAGTTGGCAAAGAGGCTTCTTCACTATCCGCTATAGGGTGAGTATATCCAGCTAATGTGTAGGTTACCCTAGTTCTTTTTAATTGATAAAGATTTTTGCATGTGAAGGCTATTGAGAATCAAATAGAATCATCTACTTAAGCTTCTTCATCATCTTTTTTCTTTTTAGAAAAGAGTAAACCGACTGCTCCAAAGATTGATAGAAGGCCTAGAGCAGCTGTAGTGCTATCTGATCGACTACCAGTATTAGGTAATGCCGCTTCCTTAGCTTTGTCCTTAGCCACTGGATTAACTGCTGCTACTGCGGCAATTCCGTCTGCTTGCGCTTTGTCCACGCCTGCTTGGTCGTTTGCTGCGTCAATGGCTTGGATAGCTTTGTCCGCTGCCGCTTTAGCTTGTT
>NZ_VMMK01000037.1:0-263 GCF_013277255.1 Streptococcus sp. 2154 | reverse complement strand
CTTAGCTGCTGCTTTTTCTGCATCTGAAAGATTAGCGTTCGCATCAATCTCGGCTTCTTTTTCCTTAAGCTTAGCTGCTACTGCTTCCTTAGCTTTGTCCTTAGCCACTGGATTAACTGCTGCTACTGCGGCAATTCCGTCTGCTTGCGCTTTGTCCACGCCTGCTTGGTCGTTTGCTGCGTCAATGGCTTGGATAGCTTTGTCCGCTGCCGCTTTAGCTTGTTTCTTAGCTGCTGCTTTTTCTGCATCTGAAAGATTAGCGT
>NZ_VMMK01000036.1:0-33610 GCF_013277255.1 Streptococcus sp. 2154 | reverse complement strand
CCTTGTTACTACGCTTTCAGCGCTCATGAGACCTCACGGGATAAGTCCTACATCTTTCCTCGTTTATACAAGATATGAGGACGTTAAAAGGTTAGAGTGAATTCAATTACTCCCGTGATTTACGCATATGGGTTACGACTACCTTTTTGGACTTTAGAGTTTCTGGCCCCCTTATCCGCTATATACGCCTTACTATCACGTTCCTGTTCGTAGAGCCACGATTTCGCTATCCCTTCCTCTGACGATTCTTATTTCCAGCGTCAGACTTAAAACGGTCTATCCCCAGACCGTTTTAATCCGCTACCTCACGATAGTCAGGCTTGGGAATCGCTACTGGGTTCACCGGTAGCAGGTGCCCACCGAGGACTTACACCTCAGATGCACGACATGCCCGTCGTACCAAAAATAGCCCTTCGGATAAAATCCGAGGGGCTAGAAACGTTGTTAAATCAACGGCCGAACTTTTGAATTTCAAGGTTCGGGATAAAATAGTTTACTGAACTACTTTATTTTTTCAAGTTGTAGAATGATTTCAATCCACGGTATTCTGCTACTTCACCAAGTTGGTCTTCGATGCGAAGCAATTGGTTGTATTTAGCGATACGGTCTGTACGTGAAAGTGAACCAGTCTTGATTTGTCCTGCGTTAGTTGCAACTGCGATGTCAGCGATTGTTGAATCTTCAGTTTCACCTGAACGGTGTGATACAACGGCAGTGTAACCAGCTTCTTTAGCCATTTCGATAGCTTCAAAAGTTTCAGTAAGAGTACCGATTTGGTTAACTTTGATAAGGATTGAGTTAGCAGCACCTTCTTGGATACCACGTGCAAGGTAGTCAGTGTTTGTTACGAAGAAGTCGTCACCAACAAGTTGTACTTTCTTACCAAGACGTTCAGTAAGAGCTTTCCAACCATCCCAGTCGTTTTCATCCATACCATCTTCAATAGTGATGATTGGGTATTTGTTAACCAATTCTTCAAGGTAGTCGATTTGTTCTGCAGATGTACGAACAGCAGCACCTTCACCTTCAAATTTAGTGTAGTCGTAAACTTTACGTTCTTTATCGTAGAATTCTGATGAAGCACAGTCAAATCCGATAAATACGTCTTTACCTGGTACATATCCAGCAGCTTCAATCGCAGCAAGGATAGTTTCAACACCATCTTCAGTTCCTTCGAAACGAGGAGCGAACCCACCTTCGTCACCTACGGCAGTTTCCAAACCACGTGATTTAAGGATTTTCTTAAGAGCGTGGAAGATTTCAGCACCGTAACGAAGGGCTTCTTTAAATGTTGGCGCACCAACTGGCAAGATCATGAACTCTTGGAAAGCGATTGGAGCGTCAGAGTGAGAACCACCGTTGATGATGTTCATCATTGGAGTTGGAAGAACTTTAGTGTTGAATCCACCAAGGTAGCTGTAAAGTGGGATTTCAAGGTAGTCAGCAGCAGCACGAGCTACAGCGATAGACACACCAAGGATTGCGTTTGCACCCAATTTACCTTTGTTAGGAGTACCGTCAAGAGCGATCATAGCACGGTCGATAGCTTGTTGATCACGTACATCGTAGCCAATGATAGCTTCAGCAATGATGTTGTTTACGTTGTCAACAGCTTTTTGTGTACCAAGACCACCGTAACGAGATTTGTCACCGTCGCGAAGTTCAACTGCTTCGTGTTCACCAGTAGAAGCTCCTGATGGAACCATACCACGTCCGAAAGCACCTGATTCAGTGTAAACTTCTACTTCAAGTGTTGGGTTACCGCGTGAGTCTAGAACTTCGCGAGCGTAAACATCAGTAATAATTGACATTTTTTACTCTCCTTATGAGTTAAATTTTTTACACCTCTATAATACCTTAAAACCCCTCCTTTTTCAAGAAAAAACGTTATCTTTGTGCAACTTTTCCTTAACTTTATAAAGTAATCGCTTTCTTTTGTCTGTTTTATTCTAACTTTTATGATATACTGTTTTCATGACAGATTTATCAAAACAATTACTTGAACAAGCTCATGGTGGAGCAAAATTAAATCCGGATGAGCAAAGACGCTATCTTGGTACTTTTGAGGAAAGAGTTCTTGGATATGCAGATATTGATACAGCAAATAGCCCTCAGTTAGAAAAAGGATTTTTATCTATTTTAGAAAACCTTCAGGAAAAAGCAGAGCCACTATTTGTGAAGATTTCACCAACTATCGAATTTGACAAGCAAGTTTTCTACTTAAAAGAAGCAAAAGAAACTGATAGTCAAGCTACCATAGTATCTGAAGAGCATATTACTTCTCCCTTCGGTCTGGTTATCCATAGCAATGCACCCGTTCAAGTAGAAGAAAAGGATCTTCGACTTGCTTTTCCAAAACTTTGGGAAGTTAAAAAGGAAGAACCATCCAAAACATCCTTATGGAAAAAATGGTTTGGCTAAATATTGCGCATAGTTAATAAGTGCCCAATATTGGCAGCCGTGTGCTCCAGATAGAGACTGGCATTTTTCAAACTATCTTCCAAAGGTTCATTTTTCTCCAAAATAGAAAAGGTGGCTTGGATATTTTCAAATGGTAAGGGAGGTAAATCTTCAGCAAGACTACCGCAAATAGCAATAACAGGAACTCCGACAGGGGTTCTTTTTGCAACACCTATAGGCGCTTTCCCAGCAAAGCTTTGACTGTCCAGTCTACCTTCTCCAACAATCACCAAGTCAGCATCTGAAACTTTCTTATCAAAGTTGATTAAGTTCAAGCAGGTATCAATTCCCGACACGATATTTTCCTGAGCAAAGGCACACAAACCGCCAGCAATGCCTCCACCAGCTCCTGCTCCTTTAATTTGCAATATTGCAGGTGAGACTTTTTCATAAAAGTCTTGGATTGCTTGATCTAGGACTGGAAACATAGTAAGATTTAGGCCTTTTTGCTTGCCAAAAGTGTAAGTCGCACCTTGATGACCACATAAGGGACTCACGACATCTGATAAAATATGAATTTGAACACCTTCAGGAATTTTATAGCGATTTTCTGTTGAAACAGAAGCTAAGTTTAATAAGGATTGACCGGAAGCAGGCAAGACATTTCCGTCCCTATCATAAAATTGATAACCTAAACCAGCAGCAATCCCCAGTCCTCCATCATTACTGGCCGTGCCACCAACACCGATATAAATATCTTTAATCCCTTTAGAAATGAGATGGAGAATCAACTCTCCGATACCACAAGTTTGGATTTGAAGTGGATTTCGTTTCTCTAGCGGAATTTTTCCAAGACTAACCAAGTCAGCTACTTCAAATAGTGCCAGTTCCTCTTTTTGAAAATAGCGCATGGCTTCTTTTTGTCCAAAAGGGTCTGTCACTTGGATCCATTTTTCTTTTAGGTCAAGAGAATGTCGGATAGCATCTACAGTACCTTCTCCCCCATCACCAACAGGGCAGAGGAGACATTCTACATCTGCTATCGATTGTTGGAACCCTTTTTTAATAGCTTCAGCTACTTTCTGTGCGGTCAAGCTTTCCTTAAATGAATCTGGTGCAATAACAATCTTCACATTTTCCCTCATTCTAAAAAGTCAATCAAAGGAAGAACTTCTAAAAAATCCCTCTTGTCAATATGATGTGGTATTTCTTTTTTGAGCACTTCTTTGGAACAAAAGGCGATTCCTAACTCCGCCGACTTCAACATTAATAGATTATTGACCCCATCACCGATTGCCACCGTTCTTTCTTTAGAAAGTTTTAGTTTCTTTCTCCATTTTTCCAGAGTTTCTTTTTTGACCTGGGGACTTATAATTTGTCCAACTAATTTTCCTGTTAAAAGACCTTCTTTGACTTCAAGCTAGTTGGCAGTGAAATAGGCAATACCAAGGGATTTTGCTAATCTCTCCAACTATTGGTATAAATCCACCAGACACCAAACCAACTAGGATGCCATTCTTTTGGGGAATAGAGATGAACTCTGGGACATTTAGCGATAGATGAATTGAGTTGAAGACGTTATCAAATACCAAAATAGGAAGACCTTCCAAGAAGGACACTCTTTTTCTTAAACTGCTTTCAAAGACCCACTCTCCTCGCATTGCCCGACTTGTAATCTGCGAAATTTCCTCCTCACGACCTACCTTTCTTCCCAACAAATCAATCACTTCTTCTAGGATTAAGGTTCCATCCACATCCATAACACACAAGCCTTTTACTTGAGACATCAGTTCTCCTCTCTAAACAGCCCAAAAATCGTATGAAGTCATCATACGATTTTATCTATTAATTAACTAAACTATGGTACAAGTCAAGGTATGACTTGCAGGCTGTATCCCATGAGAAATCACACTCCATAGCTTGTTTTTGTAGATTTCTCCAAACGTCAGGATGGTTTCTATACAAGTCCAATGCTGTTTGGAAAGTCCAATTTAACCAGTAAGGTGATAGATTGTCAAAGCTAAAACCAGTACCGCTTCCTTCGATTGGATTGAAAGCGCGGACAGTATCTCGCAAACCACCAACTTCATGAACCAATGGCAAGGTTCCGTAACGCATAGCCATCATTTGAGACAAGCCGCATGGTTCAAAACGACTTGGCATGAGGAAGAGGTCACAGGCAGCGTAGATTTCTTGAGCAAGTTTGACATCAAAAGTGATATTTGCTGATATCTTGTCTGGGTAAATCTGAGCAAACCATGAGAAAGCTCCTTCAAAGGCTGGATCTCCAGTTCCCAAAAGAACAATCTGAACATCATTTTGCAAGATATGGTGAAGACTTTCGATCACCACATCAAAACCTTTTTGACGTGTCAAACGAGAAACAATTCCCACTAGAGGAACGTCAGATCTAACTGGCAAGCCAACTCTCTCTTGTAATTTTGCCTTATTCTGGGCTTTTCCAGACAAATCTTCCTGATTAAAATGATAGTCTAAAAGAGCATCCGTCTGAGGATTATAAAGGTCAGCATCAATCCCATTCACGATACCAGATACTTTACCAGACTCCATTCTAAGAATCTGATCCAAGTTACATCCGAATTTACTGGTCATAATTTCCTGAGCATAACTAGGTGAGACGGTTGAAACACGATCCGCATAGAGAATACCTGCCTTCATCCAGTTCAGACAGTTGTTCCAGCGAAGGGTACCGTCAGCATAACGTTCAAAGCCAACTCCAAACAAGTCCCATAACATTCCTTCTGAAAATTGTCCTTGGAATTCCAAATTATGAATGGTTAAAACAGTTTTTATTCCTTGATAGGCTTGAATCCAACGGTATTTTTCCTTTAACAAGAAAGGAATCATGGCTGTATGGTAATCATGAACATGGAGAAGGTCAGGAATAAAGTCAATCCTTTCCATAGCCTCAATGGCAGCAAGTTGGAAAAAGGCAAAGCGCTCTCCGTCGTCAAAATCACCGTAAACATGACCACGGAAGAAATAATATTGGCTGTCAACAAAGTAGAAGGTTACACCATTTAATACTGTTTTCTTAATTCCACAATACTGTCTGCGCCAACCGACGCTCACCTCAAAATGAAGAACATCTTCAATCTGATTTCCAAATTTAGCCTCTACCATGTCATAGTAGGGTAAAATCACTGCAACTTCATGTCCCGCTTTTACAAGTGATTTAGGAAGAGCGCCAATGACGTCTCCCAAACCACCTGTTTTTGAAAAGGGTGCACCCTCTGCTGCTACAAATAAAATTTTCATGAATGAATATCCTCTGTTACTTTGCTACCTTTCTTAACGACAACTGGATGTTCTGCAGTTCCTCGAATCACAACACCAGGCTCAACTTCAACACCCTTGTCCAAGATAGCATATTCTACCTGAGCTCCTTCTCCAATCACAACACGAGGGAAGAGTAGGCTATCTTTAACCAGGCTATCCTTATGGATATGAATATTACGTGATAGAACAGAATTAGCCACTTGACCTTCAATGATACTACCAGACGCAAACTGAGAAGTACTTACCTTAGATGTATTAGCATAGTAAGTTGGTTCTTCGTTCTTAACCTTTGTATAAATCTTTTGGTTTGGTGAGAAGAGAGAATAGAATTTCTGTGATTCAAGCATATCTTTATTAGCTTGGTAATAAGACTCTACAGAGTGAATATTGGCTAGGTAGCCTGTGTACTCGTAGGCGAAAGCTCCCTCTTTTGCAGCCAAATCACGTAAAACATAACGCAATTTCTCTGGATGTTCTTTTTTAGCTTCTTCTTCCAAGCGTTCAATCAACCACGGTGTATCAACGACAAAGATATCTGTAGACATATTGAACGTTTCAGCTGTTGACTTGCTATCAAAGAGTTTATGAGAAAGAACATGGTCTGTTTCATCCACTTCTAAGATTGCATTTACTTCTGAAATATCTTTCTTAGCTAGTTTTTTATAAACTACAGTGATAGGCCCTTTTGTTGTACTATGTAGATGGAAAACTTGGTTCAAATCAATGTTAATCAAGACATCGCAGTTGAGGGCAACCGTTTGGTTTGATCCAGAGCGTTTTAAATAAGTAAGAAGCTGTTGGTAGTATTCTTTTCCTACTGTGCTACTCTCCACACGAGTATTGTAAATACCTAGATAATAGTGACTGAGAAGGGTTGATAAGCCCCACTCGCGTCCTGAACGAATATGGTCAAAGACTGAGCTGATATTATCCTGCTGGAAAATACCAAAGACACTACGAACACCTGCATTAGCAAGGCTTGAAAGTGGGAAGTCAATCAAACGATATTTCCCACCAAATGGCAAACTTGCTACTGGACGGTGGTCTGTCAATGTCGACATATCGTGAAAACCAACTGTGTTTCCTAAAATGGCAGAATATTTATCAATCTTCATCTGTTGCTACCCCCACTACTTCATTATATCCTACAACTTGTACTTCATCTGTTCCATCAATTTCGACACCGTCAGAAATAATCGCACCTTCACCAATAATGGCACGTTTAATCTTAGCTCCTTGACCAATGATAGCTCCACTCATGATAACTGAATCTACTACTTCTGCTCCTTCGCGAACTTGCGCGCCTGTTGAAAGGATAGAATGTTTAACAGTTCCATCAACGAAACATCCGTCTACAACTAATGAGTCTTCCACATCAGCATTTGCTCCGAGGAAGTTTGGTGGTGAAATCAAGTTTCTTGAGTAAATCTTCCATTGACGGTTACGACTATCCAAGGCATTTTCTGGAGAAATATACTCCATGTTCGCTTCCCAAAGTGACTCAATAGTACCGACGTCTTTCCAGTAACCGCTAAATTCGTAAGCATAAACACTTTCACCTGACTCAAGGTAATTTGGAATGACATTTTTACCAAAGTCTGACATATCGACATTGCTCTTTTCAGCAGCGACTAACATATTGCGGAGACGCTGCCAATCAAAGATGTAAATACCCATAGAAGCTTTTGTAGATTTAGGTTGAGCTGGTTTTTCTTCAAATTCTACAATACGATTGTTAGCATCTGTGTTCATGATACCAAAACGGCTAGCTTCTTTCAGAGGAACATCAAGAACTGCTACTGTCAAACTAGCATTATTATCCTTATGAGACTGGAGCATAGCATCGTAGTCCATCTTATAGATATGGTCACCCGAAAGAATCAAAACATACTCAGGGTTGACACTGTCGATATAATCAATGTTTTGGTAAATAGCGTGGCTAGTCCCCTCAAACCAACGATTTCCTTCACTTGCAGAATATGGTTGAAGGATAGAGACACCAGAATTAATCCCATCTAGACCCCAACTTGAACCATTCCCGATATGGTTGTTGAGAGCAAGTGGTTGATACTGGGTGATGACTCCAACATTGTGAATACCTGAGTTGGCACAGTTTGAAAGAGCAAAGTCAATGATACGGTAGCGCCCACCAAATTGCACAGCTGGTTTTGCGATGCTTTGAGTGAGTTTACCGAGACGAGTTCCTTGCCCACCAGCAAGAATCAAAGCTAACATTTCATTCTTCATTTTCTACTCCTTTTTGGTTTTTACTTGTGACAGTTTTATCAGATTTCAAGCGGCGTTTGATTTTCCAAACACTTGCTCCCATAGCCGGTAGGGTAAAGGTCAAGGTCTGCTCATAATCTTTCCATAGTCCTTCTTGCGTTTGAACAGTTTGATTATGTTCTTTCCAAACGCCTCCCCACTCTTCTAACTCAGTATTCCAGACTTCTTCATAAATCCCTGCAACAGGCAGACCGATTGTAAAATCTTTTCGTTCAACAGGTGCCATATTAAAGACGCAGACTAGCATGTCGCCCTTCTTACCCTTACGGATGAAGGAAAGAACACTCTGGTCTCGATTATCCGCATCAATGATTTCAATACCATCATAGCTGGTATCGATTTCCCACAGACAGCGATGATCTTTGTAAAACTGGTTTAGCTGAGAAGTGAAATACTTCATCTTAGCATTCATAGGGTCTTCTAGATTAGACCATTCCAACTGCTCTTCAGATCTCCATTCTAGGAATTGGCCGTATTCACTACCCATGAAGAGCAATTTCTTACCAGGGTGACAAATTTGGTACGTATAGAGATTGCGCAAGCCTGCGAATTGATTATAGCGATCTCCCCACATCTTGTGCATCATACTCTTCTTGCCATGAACAACTTCATCGTGTGAGAATGGTAGGAGATAATTCTCCTTGAAGACATACATAAAGCTGAAAGTCACTAGGTTAAAGTCGTATGTACGATAAATCGGATCTTCTTCATAGAAACGGAGAATATCATTCATCCAGCCCATATTCCATTTGTAGTCAAAGCCAAGACCATCTGAATCCTTTGTATCAGTAATCTGAGTAGCTGATGAACTTTCCTCAGCTATCATCATCACATCTGGATGAGCTAGTTTAATGACATCATTCAAGCGTTGAAGGAAATAATATCCTTCATAGTTGAGATTACCGCCATCTTTATTCGGTGTCCATGGGGCATCATCGTAATCTAGATAGAGCATGTTGCTAACCGCATCCACGCGAATACCGTCCAAATGGTAAAAGTCAATCCAAAACTTAATGCTAGAAATCAAGAAGGACTGGACTTCATTCTTCCCAAGGTCGAAATTGAGTGCTCCCCAACCATAGTTATGAGCCTTATTATGGTCCTGATACTCAAAAGTCGGTGTCCCATCGTAATAGGCTAAGGCATCATCATTAATAGTGAAGTGACCAGGTACCCAGTCCACAATAATCCCAATATTGTTTAAGTGACATTCCTCAACAAAATCTTGAAACTCTTCAGGACGACCATAGGCATGCTCTAAAGCAAAGTAACCCATAAGCTGATAGCCCCAACTCAAACCGAGAGGGTGAGACATCAAGGGCATAAACTCAATGTGAGTATAGTTCATCTCAACTAGGTAAGGAATGAGTTCATCTTTCAATTGAGCAAAACTATAGGGACTACCGTCTGGATTTCTCTTCCAAGAGCCAGCATGAACCTCGTAAATATTGACAGGACGCTCTTCAAAGCTTAAGCGTTTTCTACGGGCTAGCCAGAGTCTATCCTTCCATTTTTTCTCTGGAATCTCTGTTAAAATCGCTCCAGTACCAGGTCGTGCCTCATACCGTACAGCCAAAGGATCAATCTTCATAAGCTGATGACCATTTGCACGTGTGATATGGTACTTGTAAATTTGGCCTTCTTGAGCAAAACTGGTAAAGACTTCCCAGACTCCAAATTCATTCCGTTCCATCGGAATTTGATTTTCAACCCAATTGGTGAAATCCCCTACCAAGTGAACTGCCTGAGCATTGGGTGCCCAAACTCGGAAAGTATAGCCAGACTCACCATCTTTTTCTTCCCTATGCGCTCCCAGATAATGCTGGAGGTGAAAATTCTCACCTGTCATAAAGGTGCGCAATGCTTCTCTTCTATCCATATACTCCCTTTCTGCTGTAAGCGTTTTCTGTGTTTTTATTATACTACTTTTTTAGAGAAGATTCAAGTAAATTACTATACTTCTTTAAAATTATTTTGAAAATCTACAAAAAGTTCACTTTCTCGTTCAATTGTAAAGCAATATTTTTTCAAAAAAATGTGAAAACACCTTTCTTTTCTCTACTATAATACCAAAAAGTTCGTATTTTTCTATGATTATTATTGTTTTATAGCAAAAAAATAAAACCAGGAAAACAATTTCCTGATTTTACACGTTTGATGAAAATATTTATCAAATTTTCTATACAAGTGAGTTATCAACTAAGTTCTTTCTATTCGTTCACTTCCAATGATGTGTTAGAATAGCGAGATAGATGGTCTTTATAAAACACTCAAGACAGCTAGACTAATATCATCTAACACATTATCTTCTTTTGAACGACTATTAGTTACCAACATAGCTAAATTTCCTGCATTTTCAAATTGATAGGGTTCTGATTTAGCATTCACAACCACCAAGAGGTGTTCTTTCCCATGAACTTCATAGATAAGGCAGCCGCTATGTTCAATCGCAGAATGCACAAAGACATGATGGTAAATTTCATCATAGCTAGAGTAAGAAAAGGCACCAGTTTTTGTCTTCAATCGGATGACTTGACGGATAAACTCAATACTGTCTTGACGCTCATTGATCAAATCCCAGTTGACTTGGTTCACACTGTCAGGAGCATTATAGCTATTCATCGCACGCTCTCTATCATCATGGGTCAACTCACCATTCTCACCAGTCGCAACCAGTTTGGTACGACCAAATTCTTGACCGATTTCCATAAAGGCCATCCCTTGCATGAGTAGGTTCATAGCTGTGGCTGTCTCGACCTTGCGCATGATTTGTTCTGAACTTTGGTTTGGATGAAGGGTTGCCAATAAATCGTGAAGATTGTAATTGTCATGGGCTTCCACATAGTTAAGCACCTGATTTGGATGTGTATAGGTTCCTAATTCACGACTTCCTAGGATTGCTTTGGCTAGAATTGGCTCTGTCGCAGCACCGCTGACAAAACCTGACTTGATAGCACCATAAACTTCTCCACCTTTGACAGCATCACGCTGATTGTCATTAAAGAAACCAATATTTGGCATTTCGTAGGCGTTGTCTTTCTTAGCCTTATCATAAGGTGCAAGACCTGTTCCCATGTCCCAACCTTCTCCATAGAGGATAATGTTAGGGTCGATTTCATCTAAGCTTTGACGAATCATCTGCATAGTCTTGACATCATGAATCCCCATTAAGTCAAAACGGAAGCCGTCAATATTGTATTCCTGAACCCAGTATAGAAGAGAATCAATCATATACTTGCGGAACATTTCGTGTTCACTGGCTGTTTCATTTCCAACGCCTGTTCCATTCTGGAAGGTACCGTCTGGATTCATACGATAATAGTAATCAGGGACAGTTGTTTGGAAAGGTGCATCAACAACTGAGAAGGTATGGTTATAGACCACATCCATAATAACACCAATACCCGCATCGTGGTAAGCTTGAACCATGGTCTTCAAATCACGAATAACCTGAGCTGGGTCGTCTGGATTAGTTGAAAAACTAGTTTCTGGCGCGTTATAGTTTTGTGGGTCATAACCCCAGTTGTAGGTTACATTCCCATCCTCATCGTATTCTTTGTGACGGTCTGCAATTGGTTGCAACTGAACATAATTGTAGCCCAGCTTCTTGATGTAATCAAAAGCAGTTGCTTGGCCGTACTGGTTAACTGTTCCAGTCTGTGCAGCACCTAAGAAAGTTCCTCGAAGATGTTCATCCACACCTGAGGTCGGTGATTTGGTCAAATCACGAATGTGCATTTCACAAATAACTGCCTTACATGGATTTGCCAAGCGCCAAGTAGCCTCTGAACCGTGCTTGACCTCGAAGTTTGCAACTTGCTTTTCTTCATGGCTCAGGATAGCTGAACGTTTGCCATCAGGACTGGTCGCGATGGTATAGGGATCGCGTGTCACTGTTTGGTGGTGAGGGAATTGGACTTGATACTGATAAGCCTTACCAGTCAAATCTTCCTCAACATCCAAACTCCAGACACCGATTGTATTGTCCTTGTGATTATAAGAGTAGCTATTGCCTCTCTCCATCTCAAAGGTCTTCCAAACAGGAGCATCATTAGCAGCTGATTCATAAACGACAACCTGCACTTCTGTCGCTGTTGGAGCCCAGAGAGCAAAACGAGCCTGATTGTCCTCTACACGGCAACCCAATTCCCCTTGGTAGCCCCAGTGGTGGTCGAAACTAGCGCTATTGATAGCCTTGTCAAAAGCAAAAGGATTTTGATTTTTATAGAAAGGACTTGCAATTGCAGGATTTTCAGAATAATAAATTCTATCATCGCCTTCCAAAATCCAGACCTCTGTTAAGAGGGGATAGTGATTAAAACGGATAGCATATTCTTTACTAGTTTGGCCTGTGTGAACCACAAAATTCAAGCTTTCTAAGGGATGAGCACTTGGGTGTTCAAAGCTAAATAAGGCTCCAAAATAATCTTCTTGGTAAGTTAGTAAATCAATTCGTTGATCCTTACTCTTTACAAAAGAGCAAGTGTCGTATTCACCATTCTTTCGATGGTAATGAATGCGCATAGGGTAGTTATACATTTTTATTTTTCCTTTTTACTTTTTAATTCGTTTCTATTTCACTAATAAATTCTTGACTAATCTCGTCTCGATTGACAAAAAATTCGATGTGATGATGGCAGACTTGAAGTTCAACTGGGGTATCTCCTCCATATTCCCCATCTAGGTTCAGCATAAATGGTTCTTGGTCATCTAAAACTTCTAAACGTAGTTTGCTAGTTTTAAGGTATTCGATATTGACGTCTGAGACATGCTGACCACCATTAATGGCCTGTATCAATAAGCCCAACATATCAAATAGCTTGTCTGTCTTGACCAAAATCAGAGTAAAATTACCATCGTCTAACTTGGTATCAGGCGCTAACTGCTCAAACCCTCCAATGGAATTGGTCAAGGCAACAAAAATCAAGGACACCTCTCCTTCAAAGACCCCCTGATCGTGTGTGATTCTCACTGGACGAACCTTGGTCTTAGGAAACATTTCAATGCCTTTAGCAACATAGGCAAAATAACCAAGACGCGTCTTGACTTCACTTGGAACACTGTAAGTCAATTCGGTTAAGGTTCCAGCAGCGGCAATATTAATAAAATATTTGTCGCCAAAAGCTCGTCCAATATCCATATGAATGGTCTCATTTTTAGCAATAATCTGAGCAGCCGCAACAGGATCACCCATTGGAATTTTTAGGGCACGCGCATAATCATTAGTCGTACCTGTTGGGATGATAGCAAGCCGAGGTCTCTTATCGAGCGAGGCAACCCCATTGACTACCTCATTAATTGTTCCATCACCACCTGCAGCAATAATCAAATCAAAACCAGCTTTGGCTGCTCTCTCAGCTTCTTTTTGTGCCGAAAGAGGTTCTGGAGTCGTTTGAAAGGCACTGGTTTCATAGCCAATATTTTCCAAAACATCCAGCACTTCTGCTATATTTTTCTTGATAATTTCCTGCCCTGAGGTTGGGTTATAAATTAAACGCGCACGTTTTCTTTCTTCTGTCATTGTTACAAACTTTCTAGCCAAGCTTCATCTCGAACTTCGATAGCAAGTTCTTGCGCCTTTTGAAGTTTACTTCCAGCATCTGCTCCTGCCACGACGAGGTCGGTCTTTTTAGACACACTGCCTGTCACTTTGGCCCCCAGACTTTCGAGTTTACTTTTAGCTTCTGAGCGCTTGAGCCGTTCCAATTTTCCAGTCAATACCACTGTCAAACCTGACAAGGCTGCATCCGCTACTACAGTTTGACCTTTATAATCCAGATTGACCCCAGCTTCTTTCAATTCTCTGAGGAGAATTTCAGAGCCTTCTGTCGCAAAATAAGTCTGGAGACTCTTGGCAATCACACCACCCAGACTCTCAATACTAGCCACTTCCTCTGGATCTGCCTGAACCAGATTTTCAATTGAGTGGAAATGTTGAAGTAAAAGCTGACTGGCCTTGTTTCCGACATGGCGAATTCCCAAACCAAATAAGAGCTTCTCGGCAGAATTTTCCTTAGATGCTTGGATAGCCTGATACAGTTTAGCAGCGGACTTTTCCTTGATCCCCTCTAAAAGGAGGAAATCTTCTTCTTGCAAACGATAAATATCCGCCACATCCTTGACTAAATTAGCAGCAAAGAGTTTCTCAACAATAGATGGACCAAGGCCTGTAATATTCATAGCATCACGAGAAGCAAAGTGAATCAAGCCTTCCATGATTTGAGCAGGGCAACGCGGATTGATACAACGCAGGGCCACTTCATCTTCAAAGTGCAGCAAGTCAGAGTTACAACTTGGACAGTTTGTAGGGATATCCAGTTTCTCTTCAGAAACCCGTTTGGACTCTACTACACGTAAAACGGCAGGGATAATATCTCCAGCCTTATAAACGATAACCGTATCATCTTTTCGGATATCTTTTTCAGCAATATAATCCACATTGTGCAGAGTCGCACGGCTAACAGTTGTACCAGCTAGTTGTACTGGTGTTAGATTCGCAGTTGGGGTTACAACACCCGTACGGCCAACTGTCCAATCAACTGATAAGAGTTGAGCTTCTTTTTCTTCAGCTGGGAACTTGTAGGCTACTGCCCACTTTGGAGCTTTAACGGTAAAGCCAAGTTCTTCTTGGCCTGCTAGGTCGTTGACCTTGATTACCACTCCATCAATATCGTAAGGCAGATTTTCTCGTTCTTGTCCAACTTCTTGGATAAAATTCCAGATTTCATCCATGCTTTCAGCCAGAATTCGCTTAGGATTAACCACAAAACCTAGTTGTTCTAGGTGCTTCAAAACCTTTTCTTGACTATCACGAGTTGACGGGCTGGCTTCTTGATAGAGGAAGGTAGCAAGATTGCGCTTGGCAACTACTGCTGTATCCAACTGTCGCAGGGTGCCTGCTGCCGCATTACGAGGATTGGCAAATTCAGGCTCTCCATTTTCTTGTCGTGCTTGGTTGACCTGGTCAAAAGAAGCGCGTGGCATATAACATTCCCCACGAACTGTGATATCTAGTTCTTCTGGCAAAGTCAAAGGAATGTCCTTAACACGTTTGAGATTTTCTGTGATATTTTCTCCAATAGAACCGTCTCCACGTGTTGCACCAACAACTAAAATCCCCTTTTCATAAGTCAGCGAGATAGATAAGCCATCGATTTTCAGCTCACAAATATAGGTCGGATAAGCCACTTCCTTACGAACACGCGCATCAAATGCTTCAAGCTCCTCACGTGAAAAAGCATCCTGCAAACTATAAAGAGGATACTGATGACTGTATTTTTCAAAACCATCTAAAATCTTGCCACCAACACGATGGGTCGGACTGTCTGCTAGCACTTGATCTGGATAGGCAGTTTCTAACTCAACCAACTCTCGGTAAAGGCGATCATACTCACTGTCTGAAACCGAGGGATTATCGCTGGTATAGTACTCAGCCGCATAGCGATTGAGCAAGGCGACTAACTCATTCATTCTTTTATTCATAAGACCATTTTACCATAAACTAAGCCCTCCTCACAAACGAGAAGGGCGGAAAAAACACTTAGTTTGAAATTATTTTTGAAACTCAAGCAGCCTTATATCAATTTTTCAAAATGAGTTCGAACATAAATAAACGATATACAAGACAAGATGATAACACCACTTCCAATTATCAGGAAAGAAGAGAGATGTACACTTGGCAAGACTGTCATAAATCCTTTTGCAATAGGCATAAATAGAATAGCTAAGGTAAAAATTGTACTCAGTACTCTCCCAAGAAATTCGCTCTCAACCTTGGTTTGTACTTGAGTAAAAAAGTGAATATTAAAAATCGTCATAAACAATTCACAAACTAAATTTCCAGAAAAGGAAAGAAAATTTGGAAGTGGTAGTCCCATCATAAAAACTCCGACACCTGTCAAAGCCAGTAAAATCAAAAGATTATAAACACTTGCCTTTACTTTGCTAGCTAGAATAGCTCCCACAATGGAACCAATAGCCCCCATAGTTAAAATACTTGCATAGGCTCCTTCTGACCCGTAAAGCTGATTCGAAAAGGGAAGTAGAAATTCAAAAGCTGCAAAAAAGAAATTAACGCTGGAAGCTACCAGCAAAAGGAAAAAAATTTCTTGCTGATGCCAGATATAGTGTAACCCATCCTTGATATCTACAAACATATCTCTCCCAGTAAAAGCCTTTTTCTCTTGAACTCCTACTTCCTCTTTTGGAAGGAAAGCCACTAGAACAAAAGCAATGAAAAAAGTCAGCGAGTCTAGCAGTAGCGTCATATGGAGACTTGCAAACTGTAAAACAAGGAAGGAAAGAACAGGAGAGCTAACACCTACAACCTGCAAAACCAGCTCTAAGCGAGAGTTATAGATCACAATCTCATCTTTCTCAACAACCTCAGTTATAATGGCCTTATTTGCAGGTCTAGAAAATGCAAAAGCAATAGCCTGAACAATATTGGCAACAATCAAAGCTCCAATCATCCAGCTATCATTCCTTATGAAAGAAATAGCCAGACAAAGAATCCCACAAACAAGATCTGCCGTCATTAAAATCTTACGACGAGAAAAACGGTCTGAAATAACTCCGCCAAAGGGATTGACGAGAATAGATGTGACGAGCTCAGAAATCTGATACATTCCTAAAACTGTCTGTCCTATAGTCCCCATAGAAGCCAACCAGACACTATTTCCATAATCATAGAGCATATTTCCCATTTTATTGATAGCCCCACGGCTAATCAACTGCACTGCATAGCGATTCATATTAAAGCTCCTCTCAAATTTTGAAACTATTGTATCAAAACCGAAAGGAGCTTTTTATTTTTTCCCTTATTTGGGAAAATTAACTTTTGACAAATTTTTCGTAGTGTTCCTGATAATAGGCTACTTGCTCTGGAAGACCTAACACATCAAAAATATGCATGGCCTCTTGCATCTGCTTACAGCCTTCTTTACACTGTCCTTTTTGATATAAGGCAAAACCTTTTAAATAATGGAAAACATTACGCTCATAAAGCTTAATACCTTTGTCAATAATCTTCTCTGTATAAGCCTCAAAATAGTTGGCATTATAAAAAGAAGAATGCTCTAAACAATGCTGGTAACAATTGAGGGCCAAAATCAAAACTAATCTCTTATGGCGACTAATCTCTTGGTAAAATTCCTCCCTCTCCATAACTTCTCTACCAATCCGAGTGACATAGTCTACATCGTAGAAACTATAGAGGTTACCGAAAAGAATCAACTCATACATGGTCCATTCTTCTGTTTTGAAGAGATAATCTGCTACCTTATCCAAATCATCCTGCTTCATATCATAAGTCGCATCTCTTTGACAAATCAGACCTTGTAGCAAAATCCAGTTCAGCTCAAAATAAAGGGAAGTCGTCGAACTCTTAGACTTTTCAAGTTGTTCTCTTTGAAGCTTTTGAAAACCTGCAATATCGTTTGAATAGTAAAGTGGGATAATCTGTGCCATCATAGACACATGTTCATGATTATGAAAATTCCTTGCCTTATCCATGAAATTTTCGATTGTTACATGAATGTTATCCAAAATCTCAAAGAAACGGGAGACTGCCAGGTCAGACTCCCCAAGCTCAAAGCGAGATAACTGAGAGGTAGAGCAGGATTCGCCTGCTGCTTCCTTTAAAGAATAATTTCCACTTGTTCGAAATTCACGAAATACTTTTCCAAGATGTTCCATCTTTACACCTGATCTGATAATTCTTCCCACTCAAGCATAGCTTCTTCCTGACGATGGCTGATTTTGTCCAGCTCAGCCTGTAATTCCATGAGTTTGTCGGCATCGTTTGTTTCCAACATTTGTTCAGAAATGGCTTGGCTTTGACTTTCTAGCTCTTCAATTTCAGCTTCTAGACTTTCGATTTGTCGCATGAGTTTGCGAACTTCTTTTTGACTTTCTTTCTGGGCCTGATAGTCATTGACTGGACTTGCTTCCTTTGCTTGATTGCTAGTTGAAGCTTCCTCAGTCTGACTCATTTCTGCTGTTGCTTTCTTCTCAACATAGTAGTCGTAATCTCCAAGGTAGAGAGTTGAACCATTCTCAGACAATTCCAAAACATGAGTTGCCACACGATTGATAAAGTAACGATCATGACTGACAAAAAGCAAGGTACCATCAAAGTCAATCAAGGCATTTTCTAGCACTTCCTTACTATCAATATCCAAGTGGTTGGTCGGCTCATCCAGAATCAAAAAGTTATTGTTTTCCATAGACAATTTAGCTAAAAGCAAACGAGCTTTTTCGCCACCAGACAGCATGCCAACTGATTTTTTGACATCATCTCCTGAGAAAAGGAAGGCACCTAGACGGTTACGGATTTCAACTTCTGGTGTCAACTTAAAATCATTCCAGAGTTCATCCAGTACAGTATTACTTGGTGTCAGCTTGCTTTGGGTCTGGTCATAGTAACCAACCTCAACATTAGCGCCAAAGCGCTTTTCCCCCTTGATAAAAGGAATCTGGTCCACAATAGACTTGATAAAGGTTGACTTGCCGATACCATTTGGACCAACGATAGCGACAGCATTCATCTTACGAAGATCTAGGTTGATAGGTTGTGACAAGACTTCCCCGTCATAACCAATAGCCGCATTTTCAACAGTCAATACAACATTACCAGAGTTTTTTTCCGACTGGAAGGTCATATTGGCTGCTTTCTTGCCAGCTTCAGGTTTATCCAAACGTTCCATTTTTTCCAGTTGTTTACGTCGAGATTGGGCACGTTTGGTCGTTGAAGCTCGGACTAGATTGCGATTGACAAAGTCTTCCAGAGCCGCAATCTCCTTCTGTTGCTTTTCATAATTTTTTGCCTCAGTAGCTAGCTTCTGCTCCTTCAACTCAACAAAACGAGAGTAATTCCCTACATAGCGATCCAAGGAATGCTTGGTCAAATCTAGCGTAATCGTCGCAACCTTATCCAAGAAATAACGGTCGTGGCTAACAATAATGAGGGCACCGCTATAGTTTACCAAGTAATTCTCTAGCCAGGCAATGGTTTCAATATCCAAGTGGTTGGTTGGTTCGTCCAATACCAAAAGATTGGGCTTTTCAAGGAGCATTTTAGCAAGTGCCAAACGAGTATTTTGACCACCTGAAAGTTCAGCTATTTTCATCTGCCACATAGACTCGTCAAACTTGAAACCATTCAAAATCGCTCGAATATCAGCTTCATAGGTAAAGCCACCTGCTTGGTGAAAATTTTCAGATAAGCGGTCGTAATCTGACATCAGCTTATTTAAGTCCTCACCAGACTTTTCACCCATCTCCAGCTCCATCTGACGAAGTTGTTTCTCAGTCCGACGCAAGTCATCAAAGACATGAAGCATCTCATCGTAGATGGTATTTTCAGACTCAAAACGGCTATCTTGGGCTAGGTAAGACAGAGAAATATCTTTTTTCTTATTGATTTCTCCGCTAGTTAGCTCCTCTTCTCCAACTAAAATCTTCAAAAGAGTAGACTTACCTGCACCATTTTTCCCAACAAGGGCAATCCGGTCTCGTTCATCAACCTGCAGGTTAATATTATCGAAAAGAACCTCTCCTGCAAAAGAACGTTCAATTTTATTAGCTTGTAAAATAATCATACAAACAGTATAGCATGTTTCCCTAAGGCATTCAAGATAATCGTAAGTATTTTAGCGAAGAACTTGTAACATAAAATAAATTATGTAAAATTTGTATTGGATTCCTTCGCTATCTTGTTGGATTTTCTAATAAGCTAATCTTGCTTCAAATAGTTATCGCACAATTCTATTATTTAATTCTTTTCATTATATACGTACGTATAGCGGATTGAAATAAGATGAGAACAAATCGATTGAGGAAGTAAAATTAATTTCTATAAATGTTTTAGAAATTGTTTCGTACTATTTTAGATTCAACTACTATATATACAATATTTTCGGAGCATTCAACTTTTTAACTCTATTTATTACTAGATTTCATAATTAAAAAGCCTACTGACCAAGCTAGAAAGCTTGATACAATAGGCTTTTTAAAGGCTGATTATTTAACAGCGTCTTTAAGAGCTTTACCAGCTTTGAATGCTGGAACTTTAGAAGCTGCAATTGTCATTTCTTTACCAGTTTGTGGGTTGCGACCTTTACGTTCTGCACGCTCACGAACTTCAAAGTTACCAAAACCGATCAATTGAACTTTTTCACCAGCTGCAAGATAGTCAGCTACTGCTGCAAATACAGCTTCAACTGCTGCTGCTGAGTCTTTCTTAGTCAATTCTGTAGCTTCTGCTACTTTAGCGATCAAATCTTGTTTGTTTGCCATGTTAACGATTCCTCCAAATAATTTCTAATTAACAAATATAATCATATCCTAAAATCCCTTTTAGGTCAAGTTAAAAACGCTATTTCTTCCCATTTTCTTTATTTTTTTAGGAATGGTAACGTACCAAAATAGCCCAAGCGTTCTCACCTGTGTGAGTTTGAATAATGGAACCCGTTTCCAAAACAGAAATTGGCTTTTCAACATAAGCTTGTAAGCTTTCTTTCATCTCTTTTGCCCAATCATCACTACCAGAATATGAAATTCCAATCTCTGCTACAGAACGTTCAGAGAGAGATGTTATCAACTCATCTAACCATTTTTTAAAGGTTTTAGCTCCACGACCTTTAACCATTGGCTGCAATTCATGGTCTTTCATTTGCATGACAACACGGATATTGAGAAGGGAGCTCAACAATCCAGTTACACGGCCAATTCGTCCACCTTTGACAAGATTTTCCAAAGTTGAAACACCAATATAAAGCTCTGTATGGTTTTTAACCTCTTCTACATGAGATAAAATTGTCTCCATATCTTTACCTTCTTGAGCTAACTTCGCAGCCTCAACAACTTGGAATTTCAGGGCTTGGTCAGTGAAGGAACTATCAACAACAGTCACGTCGGCAGTAGATAGGCTAGCACCTTGACGCGCTGCTTCTACAGTACCCGAAAGAGCATGGGACATATGAATAGCAAGAATCTGGCTACCATCCTTGCATAGGTTTTCAAACACTTCAGCAAAGACACCTACAGGCGGCTGGCTTGTTTTCGGAAGATTCTTAGCTTCTTGCATCAAGTGAAGAAATTTACCTTCTTCTTTCAAATCAGCATCAGAATAAACAACATTATCAATCATTACAGATAATGGAACAATTGTAATATCTAATTGCTTTACTAGTTCAGGTTCAATAGTAACAGATGAATCGGTTACAATCTTAATTTTTGTCATAGTATCAATCTTTCTATTTTAGGATTCAGATTGGTTTCCTTGCTTCTAATTATATCAAAAAAAAGATTAAAAATCCTAATGGAGTCAATCAAATTTTCCGTAAAATTTGATATAATCAACTTATAAGAAAAGAGGTGTCCTATGATTAAAAAAATTTACCCCATTTTTACCATTTTACTAGGTGCTGCTATTTATGCTTTTGGACTGACTTATTTTGTAGTTCCCCATCATCTCTTTGAAGGAGGGGCGACAGGCATTACCCTCATCACCTTTTATCTTTTTAAAATCCCTGTTTCCCTCATGAACCTGCTGATTAACATTCCCCTTTTCATCCTAGCTTGGAAGATCTTTGGAGCTAAATCCCTCTATTCTAGTTTACTAGGAACATTAGCTTTGTCCGCCTGGTTAGCTTTTTTTGAGCATATTCCCCTTCATATTGATCTTCAAGGTGATTTACTAATCACAGCCCTTATAGCGGGAATCCTATTAGGAATTGGCCTTGGAATTATTTTTAATGCTGGAGGTACAACTGGCGGAACTGATATTCTAGCTCGTATTCTCAACAAATACACTCATATATCCATAGGAAAACTGCTCTTTATCTTAGATTTTTGTATTCTCATGTTGATTCTCCTAATCTTCAAGGATTTGAGATTGGTTTCCTACACGCTTTTGTTTGATTTTATTGTTTCTCGTGTTATTGATTTGATTGGTGAAGGAGGATATGCCGGCAAAGGCTTTATGATTATCACAAAACGTCCTGACCAACTTGCTAAGGCAATTAATGATGACCTCGGAAGAGGTGTTACTTTTATTTCTGGTCACGGCTACTATAGTAAAGAAAATTTGAAAATCATCTACTGTATTGTCGGTAGAAATGAGATTGTGAAAATGAAAGAAATGATTCATCGAATCGATCCTCAAGCCTTTATAACCATTACAGAAGCCCATGAAATCCTAGGAGAAGGATTCACCTTTGAAAAAGAATAAAAAGAGGTAGTGTAGTGATCTCAAAAGTTAGACTACATCATCTATCTTTTGGGTTACAGACAACCTCTTTTTTGTTTTATTTACTCAAGCTCTTAAGACCAATTCCGAGTTACTTCTTCATCAGTCTTTAACTGATCCACTAATTGGTCAACTGAGTCAAATTTGGTCATATCTCGAATGCAATCAAGCCAATAAACCATGACGGTTTCCCCATAAATATCTTGATTAAAATCAAAAATATTGACTTCAAAACGTGCTTCTTCTCCATCAAAGGTCACATTTTTCCCGACACTAGCCATAGCACGATACTTCTGTCTTTGAATCTCAACATCAACGACATAAACGCCATCTGCTGGCATATAAGTACGGTCTAAAAGCACTAAATTCGCTGTCGGATAACCAATTGTACGACCACGAGCATTACCATGAACCACCATACCTCTTGATGGAAGCGGTGCCCCCAAAAGTTTTCCTGCTTCTTTCACATCTCCATCTAAAATAGCTTGACGGATACGAGTTGAACTAATCTTTCCTTTCTCATCTTCTACAGGTGGAACAATGATAACTTCTCCATCAAAGTAATCCTTTAAATCTTCTGCTGTTTTTTTGTCAGAACCAAATGTATAATCAAAACCTGCAACAATAATTTTGGCATTCATAGCCTTGATATAAGTTGCAAAAAATTCTTCTGCCGTGAGACTAGCGAATTGACTACTAAAATCAAGGAGATATAATTCTTCTACACCTTCGCGCTTTAATTTTCTTTCACGTTCAGCAGGGTTCAAAATATGCAAAAACAAATCTGGATGATAAGGCTCTAAAGCGATCTTTGGAGATTCATTAAAGGTCATAACGACGATAGGCAATAAATCCTTTCTCGCAGCCTTGTTGGCAACACGAAATAATTCTTGATGCCCCTTATGTATGCCATCAAAATAGCCGAGAACAACGACTGAATCAGATGGTGTGCCAATATCTTTTTGGTTTTTTATAGGAATAGTAATAATCATAAAATAATTATATCATAGCGATAGCTATTTCTGGAACAGAAAATCTGAAATGTCGTTTTTTTCACCTGAAGTGTAGCTGTTTTCAAAAAGCACTTCACTCTATCGTTGCTTAACTATGAACTTTGCAATATTCTTCTCAAAAACTTGTAGGACATCTTCAAAAGTTTGAAAGGAGTGATTAGACTTGTTCGGTAACCATAAAGTGTCATACTATGCTTATGTATGAAAAAGCAATGCAACTAACTCCTGAGAACTTTAAATTACTAATTGGTGCCGAAAAGGTAGAATTTAGAATCGAGGTACACCTATGACTGTAAAATTTACAAAATGAGACAACTTGGGCAAGATGTTTGAAGAATTTCCTAAACTCCCTGATTTGAAGCAAGTCACTTTCCCTGATGACAAAGAAAAAGCCAAAGCAGCAAAGAAAAACTAGATGACTGCTTTCCAACAACTCCCATCTAATGTGCTTCAGACTGGGTTATTTTTCTCTCCATCTGTTATCTTGGATTCTCGCTAAAGAATATCTTTTTCCTTATCAGAAGGAACGGCTCAAGCCATTCAGACAAGTGAAGGGATGACAAGCCAATATTTGAAACCAGATACCAGTTCTTATTTCATTTTACTATATTAAAAAGTATGGGTACCAAACAAAAAACAGGCTCTCCGAAAACTCGGAAAGCCTTATTTAATGCTACTTCTAGCTTCCTCGCCTTTACAGTTCAAGGCTCGGGATAAAAAGGTTCACTGAACCTTTTTATTTAGCGATTGGGTAAACAGAAACTTGTTTTTTATCGCGTCCTTTACGTTCAAAGCGTACTACGCCTTCAACTTTAGCGAACAAAGTATCGTCTCCGCCACGACCAACGTTTACACCTGGATAGATGTGTGTACCACGTTGACGGTAAAGGATTGATCCACCTGTTACAGTTTGTCCGTCAGCTGCTTTAGCTCCAAGACGTTTTGCTTGTGAATCACGTCCGTTTGATGTAGAACCTCCACCTTTTTTGTGGGCGAAAAGTTGCAAGTTGTTAAGAGTCATTTTTAACATAATGTTTTCCTCCGTGTTAGTTTTCTGTGATAACTCTGGTTTGGACGAACTCAGACGAGTTCTCCGATAAGTTTGCCATACCTAAGAAAAATGATTCAAAGAATAACTGGGTCATTTCTCTCTGGTGTGAAGGAAGATCTTTTGGAATTTCAACCATCAGATAACCACCTTCATCTTCGTTTAATTCTAGGATTGGTTCATAGCCTGCAAATTTCTCAATAGAATTGATAAAGTTAATGGCAAGCGTAGAAACCGATGCACACACGACATCTAAGCCGCATTCGCCACTCTCGGCGTGTCCAGTAATTTCCGCATTCCTCAGCTCGCCATCTTCGGCTCTCTCAAAGACTGCTTGTATCATGTGTTCTCCTTAAAATTAAGCGTTGATTGCGTTGATGACAACTTTAGTATATGGTTGACGGTGACCTTGTTTACGGTGGCTACCTTTTTTAGGTTTGTACTTGTAAGTAACCACTTTCTTTTGTTTTCCTTGTTTTTCAACAGTTCCAACCACAGTAGCTCCAGCAACAAGTGGAGTTCCGACAACAGTGTTTTCACCACCAACAAGAACAACTTCGTTAAAAGTAACTTCTTGACCAGCTTCAACGTTCAATTTTTCAACGTAAACTGCTTGACCAACTTCAACTTTAACTTGTTTTCCGCCAGTTTTGATAATTGCGTATGTGCTCATTATGCACCTCCTATGATTTTTATGGGTTTCCCCGACTTTTTGTGAAGACTCGCCTAGCATCGTGGGACGAACCACTTAAAAGAAGAGCTCTATGTAGAACAAAGTTTAAATTTGTTCTACGACGAGCAACGATGTTCGTGCGGTTGCACAGGATTGTGCATAGTCAACTCTCTAAGTATAGCATATCTCCTATTTTCTTACAAGTAATAACACCTAAAATCAAGCTTTTTCTTTTACTTTTTTCCGCCACGAGGCAAAAAGCATGCTGATATAAAAAATGCTCATCATAATAGGAACACCAAGAATGGTCTTTTCATGATAGAAAATCGTCAAATAGGCTGAAAAGACAACGCCAAGGATAAAACTACTAAGCAGGCTAACAAATATGAACCCTTCACGCAAAAAAGGAGTGTGCTTAGTTCGGAAATAATTTCCAAAAGCTAGCATTGTTCGTTTGATATTCCCTGTCATAAAGGCATTATTATAAGCAATACCCGAAACCTCACCAAAGGCAGTTGTCACCAGTCCCATACAGAAGGCCAAGGGCGGCACTAGATAGATATTATCTACAGTTTGTGGCACAAAAGCAATAATTATTGATAAGATTACCAAAGGAATCAGTGACAGAATTGGCTTTTTCACAATTCTCAATTTTTCCCTATAAATGGTTAGTAAAAAAACTCCCAGCATAAACGCTATTAAGGTTAAAAGCTTATCCCTAACATCCGAAACATTATTCTGTATTAGCTCTACCGAAAGAAAGACAACATTTCCAGTTTGTCCAGCTACAAGGGTATTCCCGCGAACAATAAAAGTGTAAGCATCCACATATCCAGCACAAAACGTCAAAAAAAGTGCTAACCTTTTAGACTGACGTGATATTTTTCTTATAGGTAATAACCTCATTTTCCCTCCCATTGTATTTTCTCTTAGAAATATTGTACCATTTTCTTTCTAAAAAATCGTAGGCTACCATTTAGATTTTACTATTAGCATAAAAATAATAATAGACAACTATTTATCCGAAAATAGATAGAGGTACCATGTTTGTAGACAAAGCATACAAACCTTTAGTAAAATCATTTCCATGAAACTAGAATAGAGCCCCTCTTAACAAAAATAATTATTTTAATTTATTTCTAATCACTCCTTGATATAAATAACTCTCACCAATAAAAGACTATGTCTTAAAAAAATGGTATAATAAAATCAATACTTGGGCTTGATGGCTATGCTACTAATAACAATTAGGAGAGAAAATCAGGCACTTGTTAACAACAAGGATTATCCCCTTGAGATGAAAGGAACTTTAGAAATCTTATGATGAACATGCAAAACATGATGCGTCAAGCACAAAAACTTCAAAAACAAATGGAACAAAGCCAGGCCGAACTTGCTGCCATGCAATTTGTTGGCAAATCTGCTCAAGACCTTGTCCAAGCGACCTTAACTGGAGATAAGAAAGTTGTCAGCATTGACTTTAATCCAGCTGTCGTTGACCCAGAGGACCTTGAAACTCTTTCTGATATGACCGTTCAAGCCATCAACTCTGCTCTTGAACAAATCGATAAAACTACCAAGAAAAAACTGGGTGCTTTCGCTGGGAAATTGCCATTCTAAAAACAAGAAGCTAGAAAACAATACTTGTCGATAACAAAGGCTAAGAAAGGTGCAAAAATTATAAAAAACGCATAATAGCAGGTGTCAAAACACTCAATATTATGCGTTTTCTCATGAAAAAATTCTCTTTTCATACTCATTTAAAATCAAAAAGGGAATTTATCGTTTTACGGACATGTATATTACAGATTTCTATAGGTCGTATATAGACAGGATATCATCGCTTGGAAGTTGTCCTTTTTGACACCAATCAGTAATTTAGTTCTCAGGAGTTAATGGCAGTGCTTTTCGTACATGGTTTCATAACTACAGTATAGCATAGTATATCGCTTTATAGTTTTCACTATTGATGAACTGCTTGAGCTGCTGTGATAAGGGTTAACTTGTAAACATCATCTGCATTACATCCACGAGAGAGGTCGTTAACAGGCTTGTTCAAACCTTGCAAAACAGGACCTACTGCCGCAAAGCCACCAAGACGTTCAGCCATCTTGTATCCGATATTTCCTGCCTCGATACCTGGGAAGATGAAGACATTTGCTTGACCAGCTACCGTACTTCCAGGAGCTTTCAAAGCTGCAGTTTCAGGAACAAAGGCTGCATCAAATTGCAACTCACCATCGATTTCAAGGTCAGGGCGCAAGTCGTGAGCAATTTTAGTTGCTTCAACGACCTTATCAACGCTTTCACCAAAACCTGAACCTTTAGTAGAATAGCTTAGCATAGCAATTTTAGGCTCGATTCCAAACATCTTAGCTGTGATTGCTGAGTTGATGGCAATTTCAGCCAAAGCTTCTGCATCTGGATTGATGTTGATAGCACAGTCTCCAAATAGGTAACGTTCAGAGCCACGAACCATGAGGAAGGCACCTGAAGTACGAGTTACATTTGGACGAGTTTTAATGATTTGTAGGGCTGGACGAACTGTTGAAGCAGTTGAATGAATCGCACCTGACACCATTCCATCAACCAAGCCCAAGTAAACCAACATAACACCAAAGTAGTTTACATCTTCAACCAAAACCTTGCGTGCATCTTCTTCAGACATTTTGCCCTTGCGACGCTCCACCAAGGCAGCAACCATTTCTTCAAATTGAGGATAATGTTGAGGGTCAATGACTTCATAACCATCCATGATCCCTTCAATTTCAAGATAAATTTTAATTTTTTCAGGATTTCCTAACAAAACAGGAATCACTTCTGTTTCTTTTACCAAACGTTTAGTCGCTTGAAGAATACGTGGCTCTTCCCCTTCAGGGAGAACGATACGAGCATTTTTACCAACAAGGTTGGCTTTGAGACTTTCAAAAACTTCCATGAGTTTTCTCCTTTAAGATAATAATTATACTCTGAAACAGTTTTTATAGAGTATTAGTTGATAACTGGGTAATAAGGTTGCTGAAATCATCCGGCAAGGGACTTTCTAACTGCAAATCTTGCTCTAAAAATGGATGATAAAAGAATAGGTAATGGCAATGCAGGGCCTGACGTTGGATGCCGTCGTCCAGACTACCACCGTACAAATCATCGCCCAACAAAGGAAAACCAATATGAGAAAAGTGGACTCGAATTTGGTGGGTTCGACCAGTGTGCAGCCGAATGTCGACCAAGTGGATATTTCCATAAGAAGCTACAATCTTGTAGGAAGTATGGGCATATTTTCCACCTTTAGCCACCCGTCTGGTAATAATGGAGTCTTCATCACGCGCAATCGGGGCAATAATTTCCCCCTCTGACTCCAAGTGTCCATCACCTTTAACCAAAGCAAAGTAGCGTTTTTCAATGGACTTCTTCTGCAACTGCTTGTCCAATCGTGCATGGGCATAGCCGTGCTTGGCAAAGAGCATCGAGCCAGAAGTATCCCTATCAAGCCTGGTCACAATGTGAACTTGCTGATTTTCGTAATTTTGCTTGACGTAGTAACCCTTGATAAAATTGGCAATAGTATTGGAGTGGTTAACACTAGGAATAGAGGCAACTCCATAGGGTTTATTCAAGACTAGAAAGTGGTCATCCTCATAGAGAATATCCAGTGGGCGCTCGATAGCTTCCAAGGTTTCAAAGCCTTCCTCAGCGGGAATATCGATAGTAACGCGGTCCCCAAGATCCAATAGATAGGTTGCATTTTGTTGTTGGTCATTGACCAGAATAGCCCCACCTCGAAACTTAATCTTGGCCAGAAGCCCCTTAGAAACCTCGTGCTTTTTTAAGAAGGTCTTAACCTTGACATGCTCATCTGCGATAAATTCAAACCTCATTCGTCCACCTCGCCGATAAAGGCATCCTTAACACGGTTCCAGAAACTAGTATGGCTAGGAGTCGCGACAAAGTGAATCTTATGATGATCGATTTGATACTCAATACGCTCAATATTACGGAAAGAATAAACGCTATTGTCAACCGAAATGGTATGGTAATCATTTCTCGTTGGAATGAGTTCAATCTTATCCTTCTTAGGAACGATAATGGAAGAGCCCAGCGTTCGATAGACACGATTATTGAGGCTGGCAATTTCCGTTAATTGCAAAGCTTCAATGGTAGGGTGTAAAACAGCACCGCCAAGAGACTTGTTATAAGCCGTACTACCAGTCGGTGTTGAAACTGTTAGCCCGTCTCCACGAAAACGTTCAAAGGGAACACCATTGATGACAATATCTGCCACCATGGTTCGATCAGACCTGCGGATGCTGGCTTCATTGAGGGCACGAAAAATCTTGACCTCTCCATTTCCAAGAAAAACCTTCACATTTAGAACAGGGTAAGAAACCCTTGCTCCGGTATCTAGCTGCAAATTGGTCATTAACTTATCCAACTCAAAATCACGATAATCGGTATAAAAGCCCAGATGTCCTGTATGAAGACCGATAAAGCGTACCTTATCAAGTTGGTCTTCATACTTATGAAAGGCCGATAAGAGCATGCCATCTCCACCAATGGAAATGACAATGTCCGGACTGCTATCATTGAGTATAAACTGATTTCTTTTCAAACGATCTCGCAATTCATACAAAACCCTTTGACTCTGCGGTTTTCTATTGGCTATCAGGTCAATTCGTTTACCTGTATTCTTCATCTGTATCGTCACTGTTTCCTACACCGTCATTTAATTTTCTACTCAAAGGATCAAAAAGTGCCTGGGCTTCTTGGATATCATCACGAATTTCACCCATTTCTTCATCCAACTGATGGGCGATTCTAGCTGTAATTTCCAGTCGCTTCTTAATCTCCTCTGGGAAATCCCCTTGGTACTTGTAGTTGAGAGAATGTTCTATCGTTGCCCAGAAATTCATGGCCAAGGTACGTATTTGAATTTCTGCCAAAATAGTCTTGGCTCCATTGATGGTATCAACCATATATTCTACTACCAAATGATAGGAACGATAGCCTGATGCTTTTCGATGAGTAATGTAATCTCGCTCCTGTATGATTCGCATGTCCTGACGCTTGTGCAAAATCTCCACTACTTCCTTAACGTCATCTACAAACTGGACCATCACACGCAAACCAGCAATATCCTGCAAATCGTGCTCCAAGGTCGCATAAGTAATACCACGACGGGCCATTTTTTCTTTTATACTCTCAATTGGCTTGACTCGACCGGTCACAAATTCAATCGGAGAATGCTTATTTTGCTTACGATATTGCTTACGAATGCCACGAAGTTTAATCTTTAACTCACCAACAGCTTGAATGTAAGGATCTAGAAATTCTTCCCATTCTAAGGTCATATATTCTCCCTTATTCTCATATTATCCTTCAAAAATATCTTTGATTTTTTCTCCAGATTCATATACAATAAATACAATGCTTATTATACCATAAGTGAAAAACGTTTACAAATAGTTATCATCACTTGTAAATAGTTGAGTTTTTACTTATTTTTCGTTAAAATCATTTACACTAATTTCCATCGTTTTTTTAAATCGTATTCATCTTCGTATTCATTTTTACAATCATCTTTGCCCGTATAGTTGAGAAGGTTTCAATTTAATTCTAATAGTTTATAAATAGAAAACCGTGATTACTCACAGTCTTTTAAAAATAAAATAAAAAAACTCCATCAAAACTATTGACATTATGCAACCAAAGTTGTATAATGGATACATAAGGTTAAGGAGGAAACCTTAGACAAGGAAACTAGTAGAAAGGAACATGAAATGTTTAAGTTCAAAAAGAAACCACTCAAAGCAAAAACAAATAAGCTAGTAGTCAAAATAAACTTATTTATAATCAGCTTTGAATGGCACATCGAATTTGGATAGTGAAAAATCACTATCCACCCCTTCGGGGGTGTACTTAAATTATAACAGGAAAAACAATGAAAGTAAATCTTAAAGTTAGAAAAACCACCAAGCGTGAAAAAGTTGAATTTATTATTGGACTTCTTCTACTCCTATTTGCAGTTTGGTATTTTACGAGGTAATATATGTCAGTAGATCTTGAAGCTATCCGCTGGCTTTTAGACAACGCCACAGCCTATGCTATTAGCAAAAACTGTGGCATGTCTATTCAGGCCGTGGACAAGTATAAAAATGGTGTATCGGATATTATGAATATGCGTCTAAAACACGCTATCAGCATGATAACATACGCCCAGGAACTTAAAAAGCAGTGATTTCGGTCACTGTTTTTTATTTTTAACAAAACACCGTTTTTGACAATAATACACCACGATTTCCTCTCCATATTCTTCATGTAAACGCTTTTTTGAACAATAGGATTGTGATTTTGCTTTCTAATCGTTCAAAATGTGTGTTTTTGAAAAATAAAAAAACCGCAAGCCTGAGCCTGCGGTGAAAAATTATTCTTTGTCTTTGTTTTTATTTTGATTATTCCCTGTAAACAAACCAATTAGCCCTAATGCAGTAGTTCCAGTTAAGACACTACCTGCAATTTGTTTATCTGTTGCTATTAAGTAAATTCCACCAATAATAACAACGAGGGCGATTAAAAAGCCAAATAACTGTCCCAATTTATGAGAAGCAATATTCCCTGATAAGTATTTATCTTCCATCTCTCTACGATGTTGGCTTTCTGCAATACCATTATCAATAATCTTTTGAGCAGCATCCGGATATAGCTCTTTATATCCTTTGAGAATATCTGGATGAGGTAGGTCACCTTGATAGATTTCCAACTTCTGTAAAACTACTTGACGCTGTTCATGTGGTAAGCGCTCGACTTCATCAACAATATTATTGACTTCAATCAAATCTTTATTCTCGGTATCCAAATTTCATTACCTCTTTCTGAATGCCCATCGTTGATTTCTTGTAATCACTTTTGACTTTCTTCCAGTCTGGGACTGTATCAGCTTTTACTTTCGAAATGTTCTGGTTAAAGCTAAAAACAGGCAATACAATTGCTGTCATACCAAGTAAAAAAGACTTAAAGTATTGAGGTTGTTTTGTATTTTTTAACATCCCAAATTCCTCCTACTCGCTCCATAATATTTTTTTGAATTAACTTGATTATGACATCTTTCTTTAAAAAAGTCAATGTTTCTTACTCTTTTTAACAAAAAAATCCCCACAAGGACGAGTCCTGTGGGGTAGATAAACATTTTAGAAAAGTTTTCCTTTCCTTTTATTTTGTTGTTATAAGCCCGTCAGGCTCAATTTCAAACTCTGGCTTGTCTGCCATTGTTCCGTCTGCATTGAGGTAGTACCAGCCTGTTCCGTCTGCGGACTGGACGAAGGCGTTTGATACCATGGCACCTTCTTTACCGTCTAAGTAGTACCAAGTCTCCTTGTACTTGACCCATCCTGTCTTCATAGCGCCCTCTACGTCGAAATAATACCACTTGTCAGCGATTTTCTTCCAGCCTGTCGCCATTTCGCCTGAGTTATCAAACCAGTACCAGTTGCCGTCTGTGTGCTGCTTCCAGCGGTTCGCAAGCATATAGCCTGAGCCGTCGAAGTAATACCAGGTGCCGTTGACCTTCTCAAACTTGTCTTTTGGATAAGAGCCGTCTGAGTGTACATACCAATAGCCTATATCGTTCTTCTTCCAACCTGTTTCAATTGTCAAGCCACTTTCAATATCCTGCTTGAACTGTTCACGGCTAATGCCCCATTTGGCAAGATAAGGATACGGGTCAACGTGGTCTGAATGGTTGTCTGGTTGGTTATTGGTACAGTATTCATGTGTTTTGATACCTTCCAAACTGCTTGTATCAAGCGTTTTCGGCAAACCTGCTTCATCTGCTAGATTGCGTAAGAGTTCGATATAGAGACGGTAGTCTGTCATGAACTCTTCTTTAGTTGAATGGCTTTCAATCAATTCAACTGCCGCATAGCTTTCCGCATTCCAATCGCCCCCAACGTCCCAGGCACCATTATTTACAGGACCGACCTGCATGACACGGCCGTTACCAACGACATGAGAGAAGAAACCAAGCTCAGGGTTCTTTCTGTAGTGGTAGTCTGCCTCATTTTGAGCGGTTGAGTTGCGGTTGCCTGTTGAGTGGGCATGTACTTGTCGGTAAGGCTGTACCCCAACCTGGGGCAAGCCTGTACGTAGTCTGCTTGTATCGATATCCATCTCTACTCCCTCCAAGCGTCGTTCATCTGCTTCACTGCGGACTCCACAAAGGTATCCAAGTCCTTATCGGTCATGCTGATCTTATATTTGGTCAGCTCTGCCCGGATTTTAGTGCGAGCCTGTGCCAATTTTTCATCACCTTTATAACCTGTCTCAGCAGCCACCTGCTCCACGGCATGAACTGCGTTCTTGGCCAGGATTTCAGCGATGATTACCGCTTTCTCTCCACCTTTTCGCAAAAGATAGTCTTTCACCATTTTCACGATACTGCCTACTGCTACTGCTAAAAAGCCTGTCGCAAAAGCGATAATAAATTCATTAAATTGTGTCATGTGTTGTTTCCTTTCTATTCTCTATAAAACTTAACATTAACGGTACCTATATACTCCCTTAAGTTTGTACCAGTTAGATATATGACTCCTCGGTTATACATATCAGCCTGAATTCTTATTAATCTGCTATTATTGAGTTGTACA
>NZ_VMMK01000035.1:13423-21408 GCF_013277255.1 Streptococcus sp. 2154 | reverse complement strand
GCTTGATGTACCAAGATGAGGCTGGTTTCGGTAGAATCAGTAAACTGGGATCTTGTTGGGCTCCAATAGGAGTAGGTCCACATATCCATAGTCACTATATACGAGAATTTCGCTATTGTTATGGAGCTGTTGATGCCCATACAGGCGAATCATTTTTCTTAATAGCTGGTGGATGTCATACTGAGTGGATGAACGCCTTTTTAGAAGAGCTTTCACAAGCTTATCCAGATGATTATCTTTTACTCGTTATGGACAATGCTATATGGCATAAATCAAGTACCTTAAAGATTCCGACTAATATTGGCTTTACCTTTATTCCTCCATACACACCAGAGATGAACCCCATTGAACAAGTGTGGAAAGAGATTCGTAAACGTGGATTTAAGAATAAAGCCTTTCGAACTTTGGAAGATGTCATGAATCAACTTCAAGATGTTATACAAGGACTGGAGAAGGAGGTGATAACGTCCATTGTTAATCGGAGATGGACTAGAATGCTTTTTGAAAGTAGATGAGTATAACTGGTTGATGAGACTGTGAAAAGAGCATAAAGACCAGCTTGCAAGCTGGTCATACTCTTCGAAAATCTCTTCAAACCACGTCAGCTTCATCTACAACCTCAAAGCAGTGCTTTGAGCAACCTACGGCTAGCTTCCTAGTTTGCTCTTTGATTCTCATTGAGTATCAGTATAGGTTATAAGAATAAGTCTTGTAGGGTTTTGGCAACACCGTCTTGGTCATTGGTCAGAGAAATTTGCTCATCTGCATAGGGGAGTAGCTCTGGGTTGGCATTTTTCATGGCATAGCCCTTTCCAGCAAAAGCGAGCATTTCGGTATCATTGTGTTCATCTCCAAAGGCAATCAAATCTTTTTTGTCGCGGTTCATTACCTTGAGCAAGTAGTCCAAAGCAAAGGCCTTATTGACACCTTTTGGGGTACACTCAAGGATATTGAGCGGACCTCCCCAAGTATTGATAGACAGTTGATACTGGTAGAAGGCGTTCATTTCTTTTGCCAGAGCATATTTGTCACTGGCTCTGGTCTGCAGCAGAATACAGTTAGGATCCTTGGTCACCAATTCAGGCTGAAATTGATTTTCAGGCTGGAAAGCTTCTACACCAAATAGTTTGGGATTGGCAATTTCTTCATTGGGATTTGTAATGTAGAATTTTTTACGGTATTCTCCAGCGATAAAATCGGCTTGAATATCCTCTGAACGTCGAACCATGTCTAGCAGATATTTTTTGTCTACAGTTAAACACTTTTCAAAATCCCAAACTTGGTCTGGTAAATGAGTAAGGGAGCCGTTGAAATTAATCATAGGAGTGTTTAAGCCTAGTTCATGGTAAAAATCTTTTGACATGCGGTAAGGGCGACCCGTCGTAATAATAATCTGATGGCCTTTTTCAGCAACTTTTTTAATGGTTTCTTTGGTAAAGTCAGAAATTTGACTGTCTGAGTTGAGCAGGGTTCCATCCAGGTCTAGTGCAATAATTTTTTTCGTCATATGAACCTTTCTAGTGTCTTTCCAGATAAGATGTCTTCTATTATAACAAAAAGCAGACAGAAAAGCAGATTCCAAACAAAAAATGAAATTCCATCAAATTCTTAAATAAATTAAACAAAGATATTGAAAAAGTGAATGATAAATGATATAATTCTATTATTGTTCGTAAAAATTAAAAGGAGATTGATAATGGACAAATTATTTAAACTAAAAGAGAACGGTACAGACGTTCGTACAGAGGTTCTCGCTGGTTTAACAACTTTCTTTGCAATGAGTTATATTCTCTTTGTAAACCCACAAATTCTTTCGCAAACAGGAATGCCTGCTCAGGGTGTCTTCCTCGCAACGATTATCGGTGCAGTAGCGGGTACCTTGATGATGGCCTTCTACGCCAACTTGCCATATGCTCAAGCACCAGGTATGGGACTCAATGCCTTCTTTACCTTTACAGTTGTATTTGGACTCGGTTATTCTTGGCAAGAAGCCCTAGCTATGGTCTTCATCTGTGGGATTATTTCATTGATTATTACCTTGACAAATGTTCGTAAAATGATCATTGAATCGATTCCCAATGCTCTTCGCTCAGCTATTTCAGCTGGTATCGGTGTCTTCCTTGCCTATGTAGGGATTAAGAATGCTGGACTTTTGAAATTTACGATTGATCCAGGTAACTATACTGTTGTAGGAGAAGGGGCTGACAAAGCTCAAGCAACGATTGCAGCAAACTCTTCAGCAGTTCCAGGATTGGTCAGCTTTAATAATCCAGCTGTTTTAGTGGCTCTTGCAGGACTTGCTATCACAATTTTCTTTGTTATCAAAGGAATTAAAGGGGGAATTATCCTCTCTATCTTGACAACAACTGTTCTTGCTATTGCAGTTGGTTTGGTAGATTTGTCAAGCATCGATTTTGCTAATAACCATGTTGGTGCAGCTTTTGAAGATTTGAAGACAATCTTTGGTGCAGCTCTTGGTTCAGAAGGTTTGGGAGCTTTGATTTCAGATACAGCTCGCTTGCCTGAAACTCTGATGGCCATTCTTGCCTTCTCATTGACAGATATTTTTGATACAATTGGTACTTTGATCGGTACAGGTGAAAAAGTTGGTATCGTAGCGACAAATGGTGAAAATCATCAATCAGCTAAGTTAGACAAGGCTCTTTACTCTGACTTGATTGGTACTTCAATTGGTGCCATCGCAGGTACTTCGAACGTAACGACTTATGTTGAGTCTGCTGCTGGTATCGGTGCAGGTGGACGTACTGGTTTGACAGCCTTGGTTGTAGCTATCTGTTTTGCGATTTCAAGCTTCTTTAGCCCACTTCTAGCGATCGTACCAACAGCTGCTACGGCTCCAATCTTGATTATCGTTGGGATTATGATGTTGGCTAGCTTGAAAAATATCCATTGGGACGACATGGCTGAAGCAGTTCCTGCTTTCTTCACATCTATCTTTATGGGATTCAGCTACTCTATCACTCAAGGGGTTGCAGTTGGTTTCTTGACTTACACTTTGACTAAGCTTGTCAAAGGTCAAGCTAAAGATGTTCATGTCATGATTTGGATTTTGGATGCCTTGTTTATCCTTAACTACATCAGCATGGCCCTATAATAGAATGACCCAGGGGGATTTCCCCCTTTTTGAATACAAAGTCTAGGAGATGAATGATGGAAGAGAAAAGTATGTGGAAAGAATTGTTGAATCGTGCAGGCTGGATTTTGGTCTTTTTGCTAGCGACAATTCTATATCAGATTCCTTTAGCAGTTACTGCTATTTTAACCTTAAGAGAAGTACCGCTGTTGCAGTCAGGGCTGATAGTTGCTGGTATTTCGATTGTGGTTCTGGTGCTATTTATTATTGGAGCTCGTAAAACGCAATTGGCAAGTTTTAATTTTTCTTTTTTTAGAGCTAAGGATTTGGCACGATTGGGATTAAGTTATTTAGTCATTATCTGTTCAAGTATACTTGGTTCTATCTTGTTGCAACTGTCAAATGAGACGACAACAGGGAACCAGTCTCAGATTAACGATATGGTTCAGAATAGTTCTTTGATTTCTAGCTTTTTCTTGCTAGCCTTGCTGGCTCCGATTTGTGAGGAAATCTTGTGTCGTGGGATTGTTCCTAAAAAGATTTTCCGAGGCAAGGAGAACTTGGGATTTGTAGTCGGTACGATTGTGTTTGCTTTATTGCATCAACCAAGTAATTTACCTTCTTTATTGATTTATGGAGGTATGTCGATCGTTCTGTCTTGGACGGCTTACAAGACCCAACGTTTGGAAATGTCTATCTTACTTCACATGATTGTTAATGGGGTTGTTTTCTGTTTGTTGACTCTCGTGGTAATTTTGAGTCGGACATTAGGGATTTCTGTTTAATACTCAATGAAAATCAGAGAGCAAACTAGGAAACTAGCCGCAGGCTGTACTTAAGTACGGCAAGGCGACGTTGACGCGGTTTGAAGAGATTTTCGAAGAGTATAAGATTATTGACAATTGCTTACTTGCTTCTACTGGGAAAAAGATGAATGCAATCGTGTCCATCTTTTTCTTTTTATGGTAAAATAGAGAAATAATATGATGAAAAGCCTTGAGGGAGTGACCGATATGTCAAGTAAAGCCAATCATGTAAAGACAGCTATTTGCGGAATTATCAATGTAACCCCAGACTCCTTTTCGGACGGTGGTCAATTTTTTGCTCTTGAGCAGGCACTCCAGCAGGCTCGTAAATTGATAGCAGAAGGAGCCAGTATGCTAGATATCGGCGGAGAATCGACTCGGCCGGGCAGTAGCTATGTTGAGATAGAAGAGGAAATCCAGCGTGTTGTTCCAGTGATCAAAGCGATTCGCAAGGAAAGTAATGTCCTCATCTCTATTGATACTTGGAAGAGTCAGGTAGCAGAAGCTGCTTTGGCTGCTGGTGCTAATCTAGTTAATGATATCACTGGTCTCATGGGTGATGAAAAAATGGCTCATGTGGTAGCTAAAGCGAGAGCGAAAGTGGTCATCATGTTTAATCCAGTTATGGCTCGACCTCAGCATCCTAGTTCGCTTATCTTCCCTCATTTTGGCTTTGGTCAAACCTTTACAGAAAAAGAGTTAGCTGACTTTGAAACATTGCCAATCGAAGACTTGATGGAGGCTTTCTTTGACAGAGCCCTATCGAAAGCGGACGAAGCTGGTATTGCACCAGAAAATATCCTGCTGGATCCAGGAATTGGCTTTGGTCTGACTAAGAAAGAAAATCTGCTTCTTTTACGGGATCTGGATAAACTCCATCAGAAAGGCTATCCAATCTTTCTCGGAGTTTCGCGCAAGCGATTTGTCATCAATATCCTTGAAGAAAGTGGGTTTGAAGTCAATCCTGAGACAGAACATGGTTTCCGCAATTGGGACACAGCTTCGGCTCATGTAACTAGTATCGCTGCGAGACAGGGTGTAGAAGTGGTGCGCGTGCATGACGTAGCTAGTCACAGGATGGCAGTTGAAATTGCCTCCGCTATTCGTCTGGCTGATGAAGCGGAAAATTTAGATTTAAAACAATACAAATAAGATGAAAGAATTTGAAAACAATCAGTGGATTACCAATTACCGGACGGACCAACCGCATTTTGGCTTGGAACGAATGGTGGAACTGTTAGCTTTGCGTGGCAATCCCCATCTCAAACTCAAGGTCATCCATATCGGAGGGACTAACGGCAAGGGTTCGACCATTACTTTTTTGAAAAAGATGCTAGAAAAGCTAGGGCTGAGAGTTGGCGTGTTTAGCTCGCCCTATCTCATTCATTACACAGACCAGATTAGCATCAATGGGGACTCCATTCCAGAGGCTAGGCTAGAAGCCCTCATGGCAGACTATCAGTCTTTGCTGGAGGGAGAAGCGACCGCTAATTTACAGGGGACAACCGAGTTTGAGATTATCACAGCCATAGCCTATGACTACTTTGCTTCAGAGCAAGTAGATGTGGATATCATGGAAGTGGGCATGGGTGGGCTTTTAGATAGTACCAATGTCTGTCAGCCCATTTTGACAGGAATTACGACTATTGGATTGGACCATGTAGCCCTACTTGGTGACACCTTGGAAGCCATAGCAGAGCAGAAAGCTGGTATTATCAAACAAGGTATTCCCTTGGTGACAGGTCGTATCGCTCCAGAAGCTTTGGTTGTGATTGACCGCATTGCGGAAGGGAAAGATGCGCCGAGACTTGCCTATGGGAAAGATTATCAAGTTAGTCATCAAGAGAGTGTAGTAACGGGTGAAGTTTTTGACTATACAAGTGTTGTCAGACAAGGTCGCTTCCAGACAGGTTTACTTGGTTTGCACCAAATAGAGAATGCTGGGATGGCCATAGCTTTACTTGATACTTTTTGTCAAGAAGATGGTCGAGAACTAGCAAGCAATCACTTGATTGGTCAAGCCTTGGAAGAAACAAGATGGCCAGGGCGTCTGGAGGTCGTGTCAAGGGAACCCTTGATGATTTTGGATGGAGCCCACAATCCCCATGCTATCAAGGCTTTATTGACAACCTTGCAAGAACGCTTTGCGGATTATCGTAAGGAAATCCTCTTTACTTGCATCAAAACCAAGACCTTGGAGGATATGTTGGACTTGTTGGAGCAAATCCCAGATACCGAGCTTACTTTGACACATTTTGACGATAGTCGGGCGACTGATGAAAGCGTGCTGAAAGAGGCAGCAAAGTCTAGAAATCTCAGCTACCAAGGTTGGCAGGATTTTCTAGAGCAGAAATTGACAGATAAAAAAGAAGAGAAAAAAACAGTTAGGATTGTCACAGGTTCCTTGTATTTCTTGAGCCAAGTGAGAGCTTATCTGATGGAGAGGAAAAACGAGAATGGATACACAAAAGATTGAAACAGCTGTAAAAATGATTATCGAGGCTGTAGGAGAGGACGTTAATCGCGAGGGCTTGCAGGAAACACCTGCTCGTGTCGCTCGTATGTACCAAGAGATTTTTTCAGGTCTTGGTCAAACAGCGGAGGAACATTTGTCAAAATCCTTTGAGATTATTGACGATAATATGGTGGTAGAGAAGGATATCTTTTTCCACACCATGTGTGAGCACCACTTTCTACCATTTTATGGGAGAGTGCATATTGCCTATATTCCAGATGGCCGTGTAGCAGGTTTGTCTAAGCTAGCTCGTACGGTTGAAGTTTATTCGAAAAAACCACAAATTCAAGAACGTTTGAATATCGAAGTGGCCGATGCCTTGATGGACTATCTAGGTGCTAAAGGAGCCTTTGTTGTCATTGAAGCGGAACATATGTGTATGAGCATGCGTGGTGTCAGAAAACCAGGAACTGCAACCTTGACGACAGTAGCTCGTGGTCTATTTGAAACAGATAAGGACCTCCGAGATCAGGCTTATCGTTTAATGGGACTATAATACTCTTCGAAAATCAAATTCAAACCACGTCAGTTTTCATTTGCAACCTCAAAACAGTGTTTTGAGCAGCCTGCGGCTAGCTTCCTAGTTTGTACTTTGATTTTCATTGAGTATAAAAAGAATCCGCTTCAAGCGGATTTTTCTAGAAAGGACTAGTTATGGATCAACTGCAGATTAAAGATTTGGAAATTTTTGCCTATCATGGTCTTTTTCCTAGTGAAAAGGAATTGGGGCAGAAGTTTGTCGTTTCAGCCATCCTATCCTATGATATGACCAAGGCGGCTACAGACTTGGATTTAACAGCCTCTGTCCATTACGGAGAACTGTGTCAGCAGTGGACGACATGGTTTCAGGAAACGAGTGAGGATTTGATTGAAACGGTAGCCTACAAACTGGTAGAACGTACTTTTGAGGCTTATCCTCTTGTCCAAGAAATTCAGCTGGAACTGAAAAAACCTTGGGCGCCAGTGCATTTGCCACTAGATACTTGCTCGGTAACCATTCATCGCCGCAAGCAACGAGCCTTTATCGCCCTAGGAAGCAATATGGGGGATAAGCAAGCAAACTTAGAGCAAGCCGTTGACAAACTGCGAGCTCGAGGTATCCATATTCTCAAAGAGTCCAGTGTCTTAGCGACGGAGCCTTGGGGTGGAGTGGAGCAGGATAGCTTTGATAATCAAGTGGTTGAAGTAGAAACATGGTTGCCTGCTCCAGTGCTATTAGAGACCTTGTTAGCCATTGAGTCAGAGATGGGACGGGTGAGAGAAGTACATTGGGGGCCTCGTTTGATTGATTTGGACTTGCTCTTTGTGGAGGACCAGGTCATTTACACAGATGAGCTTATCTTGCCCCATCCTTACATAGCAGAACGCCTTTTTGTTCTTGAGTCTCTACAAGAAATTGCGCCTCATTTTATCCATCCGACATTAAAGCAACCGATCCGCAACTTGTATAATGCTTTGAAACAATAGAAAAAACTCTAGTTTTCAGTCGTTTGTAACTGAAGGCTAGAGTTTTTATACTCTTCGAAAATCTCTTCAAACTACGTCAGCTTCCATCTGCAACCTCAAAACA
>NZ_VMMK01000035.1:0-13407 GCF_013277255.1 Streptococcus sp. 2154 | reverse complement strand
TGAGCAACCTGCGGCTAGCTTCCTAGTTTGCTCTTTGATTTTCATTGAGTATTAAAATAGGTCATTTTCTTCTGGGAGGAGGATAGTTTCTCTACCGTCCATGTCTAAAACCAGTACTCTTGGCGGATAAAGAGGGTCAAAGGGATGGTTAAAATCAAAATCAATGGCTGTAGGGAGGTGTTGACTTGAGAAGTGGAAGGTAATTTTTCCTTGGTTATTGAGCAATTGAAACTCGAGTTCTTCTTCCAATTCAAAGACATTTTTTAAGAAGTGGTCAATAATATACCAAAAAGAGTCAATGACATCATCAGGCAAGCTGGTAACAATGCCAAAACTAGCCGATCGCATTTGGGTATTGGTAAAAGCCATATTTTTGCCCCCTTTCTTTTCCCTTATCATACAACAAATAGGATTAAAAATCAAGAAAAGGTAATTTTTTGAAAAGGATTTTAGCTACAGGGAAAAATAAGGAAAAAATCCCAAAAATCTCCCGAAGTTAATAGGTAAATTCCCAAATTAACTTGATTATATAACTTTCAGTTACTTTGAGAAGTTACCGAAAAATATTTTTCATATCTATTGACTTTTAGGGGTGAAATTTGGTATGATAGTAAGCGGTATTGTTTACCCCATTTGAAAGGCCCCGGAACCTTCCAAATACTTTTCGATGGGAAGGAACACCCATCACCGTAAACAAAAATCGAACTATATATAGGAGAAATCATGAACAAAACAACATTTATGGCTAAACCAGGCCAAGTTGAACGTAAATGGTACGTAGTTGACGCAACTGATGTACCACTTGGACGTCTTTCTGCAGTAGTTGCTAGCGTACTTCGCGGAAAAAACAAACCAACATTTACACCACACACTGATACAGGTGACTTTGTGATTGTTATCAATGCTGAAAAAGTTAAATTAACTGGTAAAAAAGCAACTGATAAAATCTACTACACTCACTCAAACCACCCAGGTGGATTGAAACAAATCTCTGCAGGTGAACTTCGTTCTAAAAATGCAGTACGTTTGATCGAGAAATCAGTTAAAGGTATGCTTCCACACAATACACTTGGACGCGCTCAAGGTATGAAGTTGAAAGTATTTGTTGGAGCTGAGCACACTCATGCTGCACAACAACCAGAAGTTCTTGACATTTCAGGACTTATCTAAGGAAAGGAACAAATAAAGTATGTCACAAGCACAATATGCAGGTACTGGACGTCGTAAAAACGCTGTTGCACGCGTTCGCCTTGTTCCAGGAACTGGTAAAATCACTGTTAACAAAAAAGATGTTGAAGAGTACATCCCACACGCTGACCTTCGTCTTGTCATCAACCAACCATTCGCAGTTACTTCAACTGTAGGTTCATACGACGTTTTCGTTAATGTTGTAGGTGGTGGATACGCTGGTCAATCAGGAGCTATCCGTCACGGTATCGCTCGTGCCCTTCTTCAAGTAGACCCAGACTTCCGCGATTCATTGAAACGTGCAGGACTTCTTACACGTGACTCACGTAAAGTTGAACGTAAGAAACCAGGTCTTAAGAAAGCTCGTAAAGCATCACAATTTAGTAAACGTTAATTCGAAAGAATTACTATACTTATACAGAGCACCTTTCGGGGTGTTCTTTTTTTATACTTTCTTACTAAATTGGTGCAATTGACACAGTTGTTGCGACTTTATACTCTTCGAAAATCTTTTCAAACCACGTCAGCTCTATCTGCAACCNNNNTAGCTTCCTAGTTTGCTCTTTGATTTTCATTGAGTAGTAGTCTCTCATGTTTGTTTAGCGTCTAAAAGAGACATTTGAGAAGATTGAAAACAGTTCTCTCTTTTCTCCTAGTATAATGATTGGTAGGAAGGGAGAGAAAAGATGAAAACAATGAGAATCTTATTTTTGTTAGCTTTAATTCAAATCAGTTTGAGTAGCTGTTTTCTATGGAAGGAATGCATCTTGTCCTTTAAACAAAGTACAGCTTTTTTCATCGGAAGTATGGTCTTCGTTTCAGGAATCTGTGCTGGAGTAAATTATCTTTATACCCGTAAGCAAGAAGTCCATAGTGTCCTAGCCAGTAAGAAGTCAGTGAAGCTTTTTTACAGTATGTTACTCTTAATTAATTTATTAGGAGCTGTCCTTGTCTTGTCAGATAACTTGTTCATTAAAAATACGCTGCAGCAAGAATTAGTTGACTTTTTATTGCCATCCTTTTTCTTTCTATTTGGGCTAGATTTGCTGATTTTTTTACCCTTGAAAAAATACATGCGCGATTTTCTTGCTATGCTAGACAGAAAAAAGACAGTGTTGGTGACTATTTTAGCAACACTTCTCTTTTTAAGAAATCCAATGACCATTGTCTCTCTTCTGATGTATATTGGACTGGGTTTGTTTTTTGCAGCCTATCTTGTCCCAAATTCGGTCAAGAAGGAAGTTTCCTTTTATGGTCATATTTTCCGAGATCTTGTATTGGTCATTGCTACGCTCATTTTCTTTTAGAGAAAGCTTGTTTTTATGGATGTTATGATGGTAATACTCTTCGAAAATCTCTTCAAACTACGTCAGCGTCGCCTTGCCGTACTCAAGTACAGCCTGCGGCTAGCTTCCTAGTTTGCTCTTTGATTTTCATTGAGTATAAGTTTAGCAGGAAAATAGACACAAAAGAAAAGTTTTTGGTATAATAAGAGTATGTACACAAAAAATGAAGAAGAGCTACAATCCTTAGGGGAGCGTTTGGGTCATCTATTAGCAAAGAATGATGTTTTAATCTTAACTGGAGAACTGGGTGCAGGTAAAACGACCTTTACTAAAGGACTTGCTAAAGGTTTACAGATTTCTCAAATGATTAAAAGTCCAACCTATACTATCGTAAGAGAGTATGAGGGGCGTCTTCCGCTTTTCCATTTAGATGTTTATCGTATTGAAGGAGATGCGGATTCTATCGACTTGGATGAGTTTCTCTTTGGTGGCGGAGTGACTGTCATCGAGTGGGGAAATCTCTTAGGAGATGCCTTGCCAGATACTTATTTAGAATTGGAAATTCTAAAAGAAGCAGATGGACGTCGTTTAAATTTTCAGGCAAAGGGTTTGCGTGCGGAAAAACTCTTAGAGGAGCTTCAACATGGAGTATGAATTGCTCATTAGGGAAGCAGAGCCTAAAGATGCAGCTGAATTAGTGGCCTTTTTAAATCGTGTAAGTTTGGAGACAGATTTTACCAGCTTAGACGGAGATGGTATTCTCTTGACCAGTGAGGAGATTGAAGTATTCCTCAACAAGCAAGCTAGTTCGGACAATCAGATAACCTTACTTGCATTCTTAAATGATAAAATTGCTGGTATTGTAAATATTACAGCTGACCAGCGCAAGAGAGTCCATCATATTGGAGATCTCTTCATTGTGATTGGAAAAAGATATTGGAATAATGGATTGGGAAGTTTGTTGCTAGAAGAAGCGATAGAGTGGGCACAAGCAAGTGGCATTCTGCGTCGTCTCCAGCTGACTGTCCAAACTCGTAATCAAGCAGCAGTTCATCTGTATCAAAAGCATGGCTTTGTAATTGAAGGTCGCCAAGAGCGTGGAGCATATATAGAAGAAGGGAAATTTATCGATGTTTACTTGATGGGTAAACTGATAGATTAGTAGAAATATGGTTAAAAAAATTATTGGAATGGTGCTAGCTTTACTTTCTGTAACTGTAGTAGGAGCAGGTATTTTTGCTTATACTATTTATCAACAAGGGACAGAAACCTTAGCTAAAACCTATAAAAAAATCGGCGAAGAAACCAAGGTTATTGAAGCGACTGAACCTCTAACCATTCTGTTAATGGGAGTGGACACCGGAAATGCTGAACGAACTGAAACTTGGGTCGGTAGAAGTGATAGCATGATCTTGATGACAGTGAATCCTAAAACGAAAAAAACAACAATGATGAGTTTAGAGCGGGATATTCTGACCCGCATTGAATCAGGGAATGGTCAGGCTCATGAAGCGAAACTGAATTCAGCATATGCAGATGGTGGAGCAGAGCTTGCTATAGAAACCATTCAAAAAATGATGAATATCCATATTGATCGCTATGTGATGGTCAATATGAAAGGGTTACAAAAACTAGTGGATGCAGTAGGTGGTATTACAGTCAATAATACCCTAGGTTTCCCAATTTCTATCAGTGACCAAGAAGAATTTAATACCATTTCTATCGGTGTTGGGGAGCAACATATTGGGGGAGAAGAAGCCCTAGTCTATGCACGAATGCGTTACCAAGATCCTGAGGGGGATTATGGTCGTCAAAAACGTCAACGTGAAGTTATTCAAAAAGTCATGGAAAAAGCTCTCAGTTTAAATAGTGTTGGTCATTATCAAGAGATTCTAAAAGCTTTGAGTGACAATATGCAGACCAATATTGATTTGTCTGCAAAAAGTATCCCTAACTTGCTAGGCTATAAAGATTCATTTAAAACCATTGAAACTCAGCAGTTGCAGGGTGAAGGAGAGATGCTTCAAGGTGTTTCTTACCAGATTGTTTCGAGAGCCCATATGTTGGAAATGCAAAATCTACTCCGACGTTCTTTGGGACAAGAAGAAGTCACTCAGCTTGAAACCAATGCGGTCTTATTTGAAGATTTATTTGGCAGAGCACCTGTTGGTGATGAAGATAATTAACTTTTGATACAAATAAAAAATCAATCGTGGGAAATTTCCTGCGATTTTTTCAAAAAAATACGAATAGATAGGTAGGAGGAAACATGAAAGCAGAAATCATTGCTGTTGGAACAGAGATTTTGACAGGACAGATTGTCAACACTAATGCTCAGTTTTTATCAGAAAAACTAGCAGAGATTGGGGTAGATGTATATTTTCAGACGGCTGTAGGAGACAACGAAGCCCGTCTCTTGTCTTTGCTTGAGATTGCCAGTCAACGTAGCAGTCTGGTGATTTTGACAGGTGGTTTAGGGCCGACTGAGGACGATTTGACCAAACAAACTCTGGCTAAATTTTTAGGGAAAGAATTAGTCTTCGATCCTCAGGCTCAGGAGAAGTTAGATGTCTTTTTCGCCCAGCGACCAGATTATGCCCGAACACCGAATAACGAAAGACAAGCCCAAATTGTAGAAGGAGCGACTCCACTGCCAAACGAAACGGGGCTGGCTGTGGGAGGAATACTAGAAGTAGATGGAGTGACCTACGTTGTCCTTCCTGGTCCGCCAAGTGAATTGAAGCCTATGGTCTTAAACCAACTTCTACCCAAGTTGATGACGGGGAGTAAGCTGTATTCCCGGGTTCTTCGTTTCTTTGGGATTGGCGAGAGCCAGTTGGTGACGATTTTGGCTGATTTAATTGATAATCAGACCGATCCGACCTTGGCACCTTATGCCAAGACAGGAGAGGTAACCTTGCGTCTGTCAACAAAGGCTAGCAGTCAAGAAGAGGCGAATCAAGTGCTGGATATTTTGGAACATCAAATCTTGGATCGCCAGACCTTTGAAGGACTTTCTTTACGAGACCTTTGTTATGGTTATGGGGAAGAGTCCAGTTTAGCCAGCATTGTGGTAGAAGAACTGAAAAAACAAGGGAAAACCATCACGGCTGCAGAGAGTTTGACGGCAGGTCTTTTCCAAGCTAGGGTAGCGGATTTTTCAGGAGCTTCAAGTATATTTAAGGGTGGTTTTGTGACCTATAGCTTGGAGGAAAAATCAAAAATGTTGGATATTCCTGTCAAGGATTTGGAAGAACAGAGTGTGGTATCTGAATTTACAGCACAGAAGATGGCTGAGCAGGCACGAAACAAGACTCAATCTGATTTTGGAATTAGTTTGACTGGAGTGGCAGGGCCAGATAGCCTAGAAGGGCATCCAGCTGGGACAGTCTTCATAGGCTTGGCTCGAGAGCAAGGAACTGAGGTTATCAAGGTCAATATTGGAGGCAGAAGTCGAGCAGATGTACGTCACATTGCTGTTATGCATGCCTTTAACCTAGTTCGCAAGGCTTTATTAAGTGACTAACTTTTGATATAATAGTAGATAGGTCTGAGGATCATTAGAATGTAGGAGAATAGAATGGCGAAAAAACCAAAAAAATTAGAAGAAATTTCAAAAAAATTTGGGGCAGAACGTGAAAAGGCCTTGAATGATGCTCTTAAATTGATTGAGAAAGACTTTGGTAAAGGATCAATCATGCGTTTGGGTGAACGTGCGGAGCAAAAGGTGCAAGTGATGAGCTCAGGTTCTTTAGCTCTTGACATTGCCCTTGGTTCAGGTGGTTATCCTAAGGGACGTATCATCGAAATCTATGGACCAGAGTCATCTGGTAAGACGACGGTTGCCCTTCATGCAGTTGCACAAGCGCAAAAAGAAGGTGGGATTGCAGCCTTTATCGATGCGGAGCATGCCCTTGACCCAGCTTATGCTGCGGCCCTTGGTGTTAACATTGACGAATTGCTCTTGTCACAACCAGACTCAGGAGAGCAAGGTCTTGAAATTGCAGGAAAATTGATTGACTCAGGTGCTGTAGATCTTGTCGTGGTCGACTCAGTTGCGGCCCTTGTACCTCGTGCGGAGATTGATGGAGATATCGGTGATAGCCACGTTGGTTTGCAGGCCCGTATGATGAGTCAGGCCATGCGTAAACTTGGTGCTTCTATCAATAAAACCAAAACAATTGCTATCTTTATCAACCAATTGCGTGAAAAAGTTGGGGTCATGTTTGGAAATCCAGAAACAACACCTGGCGGACGTGCTTTGAAATTCTATGCTTCAGTCCGCTTAGATGTTCGTGGTAACACACAAATTAAGGGAACTGGTGACCAAAAAGAAACCAATGTCGGTAAAGAAACTAAGATTAAGGTTGTAAAAAATAAGGTAGCTCCACCGTTTAAGGAAACCGTAGTTGAAATTATGTACGGAGAAGGAATTTCTAAGACTGGTGAACTCTTGAAGATTGCAAGCGACTTGGATATTATCAAAAAAGCAGGAGCTTGGTATTCTTACAAGGATGAAAAAATCGGTCAGGGTTCTGAGAATTCTAAGAAATATTTGGCAGAGCACCCAGAAATCTTTGATGAAATTGATAAGCAAGTCCGTTCTAAATTTGGCTTGATTGATGGAGAAGAAGCTTCAGAACAAGATACTGAAAACAAAAAAGATGAAGCAGTTCAAGCAGATTCTGTGAATGAAGAAGTGACACTTGACCTAGGCGATGAACTTGAAATCGAAATTGAAGAATAAGCTGTTAAAGTAGTGGAGAAATCCGCTACTTTTTCGATTTTTGATTCAAGATTTCAGATTGACTATAGTTTGCTGTTTCTTGTGGCTCCACTAGAAAGCTGATGTAATAGCCTTATGAATAAAAAACGAACAGTGGACCTGATACATGGTCCGATTCTTCCTTCTCTCTTGAGTTTTGCCTTCCCAATCTTGCTGTCTAATATCTTTCAGCAACTCTATAACACTGCTGATGTCTTGATTGTTGGACGTTTTCTTGGACAAGACTCCTTGGCAGCGGTAGGGGCGACGACAGCGATTTTTGACCTGATTGTAGGTTTTACTCTTGGTGTTGGAAATGGCATGGGGATTGTCATTGCCCGTTATTATGGAGCTCGGAATTTCACTAAAATCAAGGAAGCAGTAGCATCCACCTGGATTTTAGGGGCTCTTTTGAGTGTTGTAGTGATGCTGCTGGGCTTTCTTGGTTTGTATCCTCTTTTACAGTACCTAGATACCCCTGCTGAAATCCTTCCCCAGTCCTATCAATATATTTCTATGATTGTGACTTGTGTCGGTGTCAGCTTTGCCTATAATCTTTTTGCAGGTTTGTTGCAGTCCATTGGGGACAGTCTAGCTGCCCTTGGATTTTTGATTTTTTCTGCTCTGGTTAATGTGGTTCTGGATCTCTATTTTATTACGCAACTGCATCTGGGAGTTCAATCCGCGGGACTTGCTACCATTATTTCGCAAGGTTTATCAGCGGTTCTTTGCTTTTATTATATCTGTAAGAGTGTGCCAGAACTTTTGCCTCAGCGCAAGCATTTCAAATGGGATAAGTCCTTGTACGCAGATCTCTTGGAGCAAGGTTTGGCTATGGGCTTGATGAGTTCAATTGTGTCCATCGGCAGTGTGATTTTACAGTCTTCTGTCAATACCTTTGGCGCAGTGATTATAAGTGCACAAACGGCGGCTCGACGCATTATGGCCTTCGCCCTTCTTCCGATGACTGCTATTTCTGCTTCGATGACGACCTTTGCTTCTCAGAATTTAGGTGCTAAGCGCCCAGACCGTATTGTTCAAGGCCTTCGAATCGGCAGTCGTTTAAGTATATCCTGGGCAGTTTTTGTTTGTGTTTTCCTCTTTTTTGCCAGTCCAGCCTTGGTTTCCTTCTTGGCTAGTTCGACAGATGGTTACTTGATAGAAAATGGAAGTCTCTATCTGCAAATTAGTTCAGCCTTTTATCCCATTTTGAGCCTCTTGTTGATTTATCGCAATTGTTTGCAGGGTTTGGGGCAAAAAATCCTTCCTCTGGTTTCTAGTTTTATCGAACTAATCGGGAAAATCGCTTTTGTGGTCTTGATTATCCCTTGGGCGGGCTATAAGGGAGTTATTCTTTGTGAACCCCTCATCTGGGTTACCATGACCATCCAACTGTACTTCTCACTGTTCCGTCACCCCTTGATAAAAGAAGGTAAGGCCATCTTGGCAACCAAAGTGCTCTCCTAGCTGTATTTGCTAATAAAATCCATTTCCTCTAGTGAAAATCGAAAAAACTTGTGCTGTTATCTTTAGTTTGGTCTTGAAAATAGTTTAACAGACTTTTGACTTCTTTTATATGATATAATAAAGTATAGTATTTATGAAAAGGACATATAGAGACTGTAAAAATATACTTTTGAAAAGCTTTTTAGTCTGGGGTGTTATTGTAGATAGGATGCAGACCTTATCAGTCCTATTTACAGTGTCAAAATAGTGCGTTTTGAAGTTCTATCTACAAGCCCAATCGTGACTAGGATTGTATTCTTTATGAGGTAGAAATAAAGGAGTTTCTAGCTCTGGATTGTAAAAAATAAGTTGTTTTAATTGATAAGGAGTAAAATATGGAAATTGATGTGAGTAAATTAAGAACAGATTTGCCTCAAGTCGGCGTGCAACCATATAGGCAAGTCCATGCCCATTCCACAGGCAACCGTAATTCAACGGTTCAAAATGAGGCTGACTACCATTACAGAAAAGATCCTGAATTGGGCTTCTTTTCTCACGTAGTCGGTAATGGTCGTGTTATGCAGGTAGGACCTGTTGATAATGGTGCCTGGGACGTTGGGGGCGGTTGGAATGCAGAAGGTTATGCACAAGTTGAACTGATTGAAAGCCATGAATCGAAAGAAGAGTTTCTGATTGACTATCGTCTCTATATCGAACTCTTGCGTAATCTAGCAGACGAGGCTGGGATACCTAAAACGCTTGATACTGCTGATTTAGCAGGTATCAAGACACACGAATATTGCACCAATAACCAACCTGACAACAACTCAGATCATGTTGACCCTTATCCTTATCTTGCAAGCTGGGGCATTAGTCGTGAGCAATTCAAGCAGGATATTGAAAACGGCTTGACGATTGAAGCAGGATGGCGACAGAACGATACTGGCACCTGGTATGTACACTCAGATGGTTCTTATCCAAAAGATAAGTTTGAGAAAGTTAATGGTACCTGGTATTACTTTGACGGTTCAGGATATATGCTTGCAGACCGCTGGAAGAAGCACACAGACGGCAACTGGTACTGGTTTGACCAGTCAGGCGAAATGGCGACAGGCTGGAAGAAAATCGCTGAGAAGTGGTACTATTTCGATGGAGAAGGTGCTATGAAAACAGGCTGGATCAAATACAAGGAGACTTGGTACTATCTTGATAGTCAAAATGGGGACATGGTTTCTAATGCCTTTGTCAAATCAAATGATGGCTGGTATTACCTTAAAGAAGATGGCACGATAGCAGAAAAACCAGAATTTACAGTCGAGCCTGAAGGCTTGATAACAGTAAAATAATAATGGAATGTCTTTCAAATCAGAACAGCGCATATTATTAGGTCTTGAAAAAGCTTAATAGTATGCGTTTTCTTGTGGAGATATTTCCTTCAATTTTTGCTACTATATTAAATAAAAATCAAAAAGCAAACTAGAAAGTTATGCTAAAATAAAATCTAAATTTGACAATGTAAATCGAGTCGGATAGCTTTAAGTACTGTTTTGAGGTTGAAGATACGATTTTTGATAGGAACTCATCAAATAGGTTTACTATCATCAATTTTGGATTTTTAAGCAGTATCAATAAATTGCTTCCTTGTTTTGTCATAATTTTTTTATTTAAAAAATTTACTTTATGACAAGAGTGTGCTATTCTTTTTATGAGAGGTGTATGAATATGATAAATGTATGTGATGTTGGAAAAAGAATAAAAGAACTTAGAATATCTTCAAATCTTACTCAAGATAAGATTGCTGAATATTTGTCTTTGAATCAAAGTATGATTGCCAAAATGGAAAAAGGTGAAAGGAATATCACGTCGGATGTTATTGAGAAACTATCTGCTCTATTTTGCTGTACGGTTGAATATCTTTTGTTTGGCGAACAAGCTGAACAACAGTGTGTAATATCGTTTAGAAAAAATAAAATAGTAGACCAAGATCTTAAAGTTTTAGCGAAAATCAATAAAATTGTATTGAATCAATTTGAGATAGATCAGCTATTGGAGACAAAATAAATGATTGATAAAATGGATTTAAGTAATAAAGCTTCAAATCTTAGAAAAAAGTTGGGAGCTGATGGTGAAGCGCCGATAGATATTTTTAAATTGGTACAAAAGATAGAAAATTTGACGCTGGTATTTTATGGACTCGGAAAGAATATTAGCGGAGTCTGTTATAAAGGAACTCAGTCCAGTCTCATTGTAATCAATTCAGACATGTCATTAGGAAGACAAAGATTTTCTTTAGCACATGAACTGTATCATCTTTATTATGATGAGGTGAAGAAGAGTTCAGTCAGTTTTATTTTGATTGGTGAAGGAGATGAAACTGAAAGAAAAGCGGATCAGTTTGCTTCTTATTTTTTAATTTCCCCATCTTCACTGTATAGGATGGTTGAGGAAATCAGAGAAAATGCCAATAGAACTCATCTTGAAGTAGAAGATATTATAAAATTAGGTCAGTTTTATGGTATCAGTCATAAAGCTATGTTATATAGATTGCGGAATGATGGATACCTTGACGCAGAAGAAATTAAAAATATGGATATTAGTGTTATAGAGACAGCTTCAAGATTAGGCTATGATACAAGTTTATATCGTCCTTTGTCAGAAAGTAAAAAGGAAATGGTATTAGGACACTATATTAAATCGACTGAACAACTTTTAGAAAATAACAGAATTTCTCAAGGGAAGTATGAGGAACTGCTACTAGATGCTTTCAGATATGATATTGTATATGGGCTAGATGAAGAGGGGGAGTTGTCGTTTGACTAGTCGTGTATTTATTGATACAGATTGTATTTCAGCATTTTTATGGGTTGGCACTGAATATCTTTTAGAAAAGCTCTATTCGGGTAAAATTGTTATTCCACAAGAGGTGTATGATGAAATCAATATACCTACAATTCCCCACTTAAAATCTAGGATAGACCAGTTAGTAGCTAAGGGTTCGGCTGAGATTGTGAGCATAGACATTGGAACTGAAGAATACGAATTATATAGAAATTTAACAAGAAATCATGATAGTAACAAGGTTATTGGTAAGGGAGAAGCGGCTTCTATTTCCTTAGCGAAAAAGCATAACGGGATATTAGGAAGTAATAACCTAAGAGATGTTCAACCATATGTAGAAGAATTTTCTTTAGAACATATGACGACAGGAGATATACTGATTGAAGCGTTTAAAGCGTAATTTATTACTGAACAAGAGGGCAATCATATCTGGAATAATATGCTTAAAAAGAGAAGAAAAATTGGTGCAAATTCATTTTCAGACTATCTTCGTGGAAGTGTTCATCAAAATAGACAAAAATAAATTTGGATAAATCGAACTTACTATTCAGGAGGAATATGAGCAATTCGAAGAAGAAAAGTGTCAAATTGAGCCTATAAGAGTAGAAATGACCTACATAGGGGATGAGAGAAAAGTTGTCCTTGAAGTTTCCTTGAACGATTAGTCGCATGTCAAACGATATGTAGGGTAATGTGAGAAGGGATAGCGAGTAGTTTTTGGTTATTTTATCAAAAAACTTGTATTTTATCATACTGAATGATAAAATACAAGAAAAATAGTAGAATAAAGGAAAGCTTTTCTAAAATGTGTATCTCCCCACAGGATTCGTTCTTGTGGGATTTTTTTCGTTAAAGAAAGCGATAAATATTGACTTTTTGAAAGAAAGATGTCATAATTAAGTTGGAAAAAACGTAAAAGTATCACTTTTCTCGTTATCCCGACTCCCAAAACGTCGTTAAACCGCTCGGCAATCCATGGAGACATGGACACATAGTAGTAAGCACGCTATGTGGCTTGGCAGAGCTAAAAACTGTTCCCTTGCGATAAGCCTAATAAGCACAACATAGGGAGTTAGAGAAGCCGACTCTAATCATCCACTTTGGGCAGTAGTGAGAACTGCCCCGTGCTTTTTTTATTTTGAGAAAATATGGAGTTTGTCGTTGAAATTACTTGATTGTATTTTAGATTATCAAGAGAAATTCGATGGAAAAACATGTCAAGTATCAACGAATTATAAGCATTTAGAGACTTTCGAAGTAGATTTTTGCTTGACTGATTTACATCACTTATTTGGCTTGCACAAAATCACACGAGATTATGCTAGTCAAACAATACCTGCTATTCAAGCTGGTGTTTTTATTTTGGAAGATTTTAGAAATCATCCTATGTACAATGATGTAATCGAAAGGATATCTTTGTATAGTTTTATCGGTGATATCTTCTATTCTAAGATAACAAGTTGTTGTATCCTAGCCAAAGATTTATCTAAAAACACTATGAAGTTGGACGTCATATTTTTTGAAGATAGAAACAAAAGATCCGCAATTTTAGGTTTACGAAGAGATAAAAGTGGAATGTTTAAACCGGTTACTCTACATTTTACAAGCGCTAAGAAATATGCTAAAGTTCGTAAAACAGATGTGAAAGAAATTCAATGGTTATAAAAAACTTTTCGCAGGCTTCGGCTTGCGTTTTTTTGTTTGATAAAATTAAAAAAATGTGCAAAAATAAGTAGAATTGAAAACAGGAAAAAACACCTCCTTTCGATTCGCCAAGCCTCTTCGCAAGGCAATGAGGGGGCGGAGAGACGCGCTCGTCAACAGAAGTATCTCATTGGAAATGTTGCTCACTTTTTTAGTGAGCTTTTTATTATGGCTTCAAGC
>NZ_VMMK01000034.1:0-54951 GCF_013277255.1 Streptococcus sp. 2154 | reverse complement strand
AAAGAAATTCGAAAACGAGGTTTCAAAAATAAGGCTTTCCAAACATTGGAAGCCGTCATTGATAAGCTTCAAGAAGTTATTCAAGGACTGGAAAAAAGCGTTTTAAAGTCCACTGTCAGCAGACAATGGACAAGGTTGCTTTTTGAAAATGATTGAGTATAATCAATTCATATAGACATATCATTCCCTCTTGGTCCCAATCCGACAATTCCCATAAATGAAGGTAATATTCATTTCTACACTTATACACAGTCCCTTGGACTTCTTCATACAATTCTTTAATCATAATTTTCCCCTTTCTAGATACAGTCTAACAGATTAGAAACACTTTTGGTACATTTCATCCATTCTGCACCCTTTAGCTCCTCAACTGCACAAAAAAGAGAGGTCTTGCCTCTCGTTGGGTTATTTTTCATCATTCATTTTTGACTTTACTTCATCATAAGATAATGCATGAGATTCCTCTTCTACTGCTTCAGGCATCTTTCCTGTTTCATAGAGAGATTTAATTTGTGTACTATCCAATGTTTCGTATTTCAATAGTGCTTCTGCAATCAACTTGTGAGTTTCACGATTTGACTGAATAATTTCAGCAGCTTTATTTCGTGCTTCATTCAATAATAAACGAACCTCTTCGTCAATTTCATAAGCTGTTTGTTCTGAAATTGATTTTTGAGGACTCTGTGCACCAAACATAGCATGATTTCCTTCATATTGTACTGGGCCAAGTTTTTCACTCATACCGTACTCTGTAACCATTGCACGCGCCATTTGTGTCGCCTGTTCAAAGTCGTTTGAAGCTCCTGTAGTTTGGACATTAAAGATAATTTCTTCAGCTACACGTCCACCCATTAAGCCAGCCAATTGCTCTTTCATATCTTCTTTAGATAGAAGCATTTGATCTTCTTTAGGAAGTGCAATCATGTATCCGCCTGCACGGCCTCTTGGTACAATTGTAACCTTATGAACAACGCGGGCATTCGATAAGACTAGGCCAACAATGGTATGTCCTGCCTCATGGTAGGCAACCAATTCACGTTCTTTTTGTGAAACTGTCTTATCTTTCTTAGAAGGTCCAGCAATCACTCTGTCTTCTGCTTCATCAATATCTGAAGCATCAATTATCGATTTATTGCGACGAGCAGCAACCAAGGCTGCTTCATTCAAGACATTCTCTAAATCAGCACCAACAAAGCCTGGAGTTTGTTGAGCCACTAATTTCAAATCAACATCTTCTGCTAAAGGCTTGTTCTTAGCATGAACTTTCAAGATTGCTTCACGACCTTTAACATCAGGGCGACCAACCAATACTTTTCTATCAAAACGTCCTGGACGTAAAAGGGCAGGGTCTAGTACATCTGAACGGTTTGTCGCAGCAATGACGATAATCCCTTCATTTCCCTCAAAACCATCCATCTCAATCAAGAGTTGGTTCAAGGTTTGCTCACGTTCATCATTTCCTCCACCGAGGCCGACACCACGTTGGCGACCAACAGCATCAATTTCATCGATAAAGATGATAGCTGGCGCTGCTTTTTTGGCATCTTCAAAAAGAGAACGAACACGACTAGCTCCAACTCCGACAAACATTTCTACAAAATCAGAACCTGAGATACTCAAGAATGGAACACCTGCTTCTCCGGCGACTGCTTTAGCAAGCAAAGTTTTACCTGTTCCCGGAGGTCCCTCCAGAAGGACACCTGCTGGAATACGAGCCCCAAGTTTTGTAAATCGTTTTGGATCTTTTAAGAATTCAACAACTTCAACTAGTTCTTGTTTTTCTTCCTCAGCTCCAGCAACATCTGAAAATCTTACTTTAATATCTTCTTTATTTGCAGCTTTAGCCTTACTACGTCCAAAACTCATTGGATTACGGCCATTTCCTCCTCCCATATTTCCCATCATAGAGAATAGGAAGAAGAATAGAATTCCAAATGGCACAATGGATACGAGTAGATTAATCCACATACCACTTGAACTTTCATGCTTAACAGTTACTTCTGCTTTATGGTCAGTAGCAAGTTTTTGCAATTCTGATACGGTAGTATCTGCAGGAAGAATAGTGCTGGTAAATTTCTCTACCTTAGTAACAGATGGCGTGAAAAACTGAATGCCTGTTTCTTCTCTACTTGTTTTAGGATTTTTATAAACACCCGAAACTTCGATAACACTGCCATTTGGTTGGTAGGTTAATTCTTTTACATTGTCATCGGTAATTTCTTTTACCAATTCTGTATAATTAATTTGCTCACTTTTCCCTGCAACACTACCTGTACTAAAATACTGGTAAGCTGTAACTAGGAAAAAAATAAGTAATAACCATAGAAATGGATTTTTAATTAAACCATTATTTTGTTTTTTCATTAAAAATTATTCTTTCTAAAAAAAATTATTCTTTCTAATTTGAATACACGTCTTCTTTCAATACTCCAACATAAGGAAGATTACGATAATTTTCTTTGTAGTCTAAACCATAACCTACTACAAACTCATTTGGGATAGTAAAGCAGGTATAGTCTGCCTCAATTTCTACAACACGTCCTTCTGGTTTATCCAACAAGGTTGCAATCTTAACAGAAGCTGCTTCTCTTGCAATAAACATATCTCGCAAATTCTTCAAAGTTTGACCTGTATCAATGATATCTTCTACAAATAGAACATGTCTTCCTTTGATATCTTGAGTCACATCTTGTTTAATATTGATAACACCACTACTTGCTGTTCCACCATGGTAGCTAGAAACCATCATGAAGTCCATTTCAATATGTGTATCAATATGTTTAACCAATTCAGCCATAAAAGGAATAGATCCTTTTAAAATCCCGACTAAGATTGGATTTTTTCCTGCATAGTCTTTAGTGAGTTGAGCACCTAATTTTTTAGCAGCTTCTGTAATTTCATCGTGTGAAACGAGAATTTTTTTAATATCGTTTTCTAACATTTTTTTACCTATCTATTTTTTCTATATAAAGTACAGTGTTCATTATATCATTTTTCGTGTTTTTACTCAAATTACTGGTCGCAATTCCCAAAATTGAGACAATTTCACCAAATTGCTCAATAATCAGAGCAGATTTTCGCTTTTCCATAGGGATTTTCAAATCAATAAAGAGACGTCTGAGTTTTTTTCTATGCCCATTTTGAATCAAAACATCTCCTGTTTTTCGATGACGAATGTGTATGGATGTTTCACGTGAAACAGGTATTTGTTGAATTGATTCACCTTCTAATGGAAGTCCAAAAGAAAATAAATATCCTTGATAAGCTACCTGATTTTGATAGTGTAACACAAGTTCATCTTCCTTTTCATCAGCCTGCGGACTGATTTTACAAATCTGAAACTGTTGGTACTCTTTTATCAATTCATAGCCATTTTTAAGTGGATGACGATACTGGCTTTTAGATTTTAAAATCTGCCGAACTTCAGCAAACTGCACTTTTGTAAGATTCAAATCTGGAAAACGATTCAGATAAGTTTGAAGTAAAACTCTTTGTGTAGACTCAGAGTAAGAAAATAACTGCTGTAAATCTTCCACATTAATATTGTTAGATAATTCAGCTATTGCCAAATCATAATCTAAAATTTCATTGCCAATGCCTAAGATTGCATCCCTAAATCGAGGATTTTCTTTTTCCAATTCTGGTAAGTAAGAGTTTCGAATACGATTTCGAAAATAATGATTTTTCTTATTTGATGTATCTTCAAAGTGAAAAATTGGTGGAAAGTCTTTTTTCTGGAAATGCAAGAAGGGCCGAATAAGTTCTATCTCTCCGACTACTTGCTTCTCCTTAATTCCTGATAGATAGCGCAAGCGAGTTCCTCGAATCAAGCGCATCAAAATCGTTTCCACCTGATCATCCGCATGGTGGGCAGTGACTAAAGCTGTCGCACCTGTCTTTTTCATAACCTCTTGAAAAAAATCATAACGAAAATTTCGTGCACGCGCTTCTGAAAATTCTCCTGAAAAATTGCTGATATAAATAGGAAGCTCTGCTTCAGCAGCCAACTTCCTTAATTCCTTTTCTTCCCAATCTGATTCAATTCTCTGCTTATGATTCACATGAGCCAGAATCAATTCAATCTCTAACTCTTTTTGATAAGTAGACAATACCTTAAATAGAAACATAGAATCTAATCCACCAGAAAGAGCTAGAACCGCCTTAGCATGCTTTTTGAAATATCCCTTCTTAAGAAAATGATTTAAAAAATCTTGTTCCCTCATTTTAGAACCTCATAAACATCCTTGGCTATCTGAGAAATCGTATCATAATCAGAATTCTTAGTGAAAATAGAAAGAATAAATGGAGAATCTGCGTAGACAACACCCGTATCATGCTTAAATTCGTCCGCATCCCCAATTTTATGAGCTACCTTCACAGAAACACCTTTGGCAATTCGCTGATTATCAAAATCTGTTTTAGTCAAAGACTCTAGCACAAATCCATTTTGGTTATAAATAGCTTCCATGACCTTCCCGGCCATCTTGGAAGAAATCAATTTTTCTTTTAGATCCCAATCATCTCCCATAATGGCAGACATCTTGGATTTGAATGTGGCATCAGATTGGTTTGAAATGTAATAACCCAATAGATTATGAGCTACATTATCAGATTCTTTAGATACTTTTGTGATTAAGTCCTTGAGAGAATACTCTTTATTATCCTCTTTTTTAGGAAGACTACCACTTCCTTCTGGTTTATAAGAACCTGGAAAATCATTGACTGCTGATACGTATTTTACAGTCGTATCTAACTGATAAAGACCCTCATTTATTTTTTCTTGCGCATAATAGAGATAAGGGAGTTTCAAAATACTAGCTGCATACATCTTTTCATCTTGATTGATACCAGCTTCTTTTCCATTAGTCAGTTGCTTAACATAAATAGAGAATGAATTCTTCTGATATTTTTCAGATAACATTTCTTGAACTTTACTCATCCGATTATCTTCTTCAGAAGTTGATTCCTTATCTACCCATCCAGCCTGATCAATATGTAGAAATTCTTTTCCTTCTACAAACATGGTCTTATCGATTGATACTTGCGAATAAGCTGATGAGGATGATTTCACTTCTTTTAAATCATAAGGGCTATTATACAGTTTAAAGTCAGATTCTAACCATACTTGTTTTATTGTTGGAGTCACCTCTGACTGATCATATAAAAATCGTTTGTCTGCAGCAATAAATTGATGGTTGGATAGCTTAAATACCGGAATTCCTTGTTTATTTAAACGCCACTCGGTTATTTGAAAACTTGTTTTGGGAGTTAATTTTCCAGATTCCACTACTAAATCTTCATTCGCATAAACAGGAACCTCTCCATAAACCATAGGAGAACTTAATTTTTCTCTAAAATAAATACCAAAGTCAGATTGTGAAAGGTAATAAATTTCTTTCGAAGTATAGACGACTTCTTTTTCTGTGCTAACAACTTTTGAAATGGTCAAAAAACTTGGTAGCAACAAAATAATTAAGAATTTACGCATTCTTCCTTTCCTTTTCTTCTTGTAAACGCAATAATTGATTTTTATCAGCCAATTCTTCCAGCTTTTCATCTGACAAACTCAAAAATTGCTCTATTACGTCTAGTAAATTTTCCATTTTATCACCTTTGAAGCAAGTCAGGAATCGTATAAACTATTTCCCTCGACTTAGAATAATAGTACTTCGCTCGTGTATATTTGGCAGCATAATCCTCATCTTTCAACTTGGTAGCAAATGCTGTCTCCTTATCCTTTTCATCACTCAAAGTTTGATACTGAGTTTGCAATTCTGATAGTTGCTGACGTCGTTGGAGTAATTGCTGATAACTCTGCGCTAAATTAAAAGTTGGCAAGATAAATAATAGCATAATCAAAATCAATACCCACCCCATAAAACGATTCCGTTTTTGTCGTTCTTTCATCAGGTAGCGACGACGTTGATATTCATTTTGGATAAAAGAATTATTCAATTGTACGATATTTTTAGACATTTTCTTCTACCCGTGTTTCACTGATAATTTCATACATGCCTGCTGCATCTTCTTTTTTTGTACTATCTTTCATCTCTAGTACTTTGACAAGTAGCAACTTATTGCCAAAGCGAATTTCAACTTGGTCATTAACTTTCAAGTCCGTTGAACTTTTGGCCAAGATTCCATTCACCTTGATTCTACCTTTATCTGCTACTTCCTTTGCGACTGTACGACGCTTGATAATTCGCGATACTTTTAAATATTTATCTAATCTCATCCTTATTACCTCAATTTATTATTGTACCATTTTTATCTATTTTATAGAAGAAAAATATCAAATGGAATTTTCTTTCTTAGACTCTTTTATCTCTAGTAAACTTTCTCCAAAAATCATCAGTCCTTCTAAAATTTCATAATCCTTCTTATTTCGAACATCAAATACAAGCTCCATTAATCCCTTATTCTCAGCGATGCCTGCTTTTAAGTTCGTTGCGGATAAAGCTTTAAAATAATCTTGAGCTAAAAACAGTCGTTGAGTGACTTTTTCAAATTGGATTGTAACTTTATTATCTTTTCTTTCCACACGTTGAACAAAGACCTTGTCCAAGTATGATTTGACCAAACCAATCTCTAAAAGATAGGCTACTACGTCTGGGTACTCTCCAAATCGGTCCATCAACTCTTCTTGTAACTCTTCATAGTTAACACGGTTGTCAATTTGACGAATTTTCTTGTAAATTTCAATCTTATGTCGTTGATCAGAAATATAAGTATCAGGAAGATAGGCATCAATTTGCAAAATCAACTCAGCATTCCCTTTGGTTCTTGTGTTAGCATTACCGTTTCGTTTAGCAATAGCTTCCTCTAATAACTGCGAATACAATTCAAAACCAACAGAATCAATGAAACCAGACTGGGATTTTCCTAGGAGATTCCCTGCTCCACGAATCGAAAGATCTCGCATAGCAATCTTAAATCCGGATCCCAATTCTGTAAATCCTTTAATCGCTTCTAATCTCTTTTCAGAGACTTCACTAATTGATTTTTCTGGACGATACATTAGATAGGCATAAGCAATACGATTACTACGACCGACTCTTCCTCTTAGCTGATACAAGGTTGACAAGCCCATATGGTCCGCATTTTCAATAAATAAAGTATTGGCATTTGGAATGTCCACCCCTGTCTCAATAATGGTAGTCGTCACCAAAATATCGTATTGTCCCTCAATAAAGTCTAGTAGAGTATTTTCTAACTGGATTTCACTCATTTGTCCGTGAACATAACCAATCGAAGCCTCTGGAATCAACTCCTGTAATTCGGAAACTTTCTGGTCAATCGTGTCAACTTTATTGTAAAGATAGTAAACTTGACCTCCACGCTCCATTTCACGTAAGACAGCATCACGAATGACACTATCATTCTTTTCCAAAACATAGGTTTGCACTGGATAACGATTAGTCGGCGGAGTTTCAATAACAGACAAATCTCTGATTCCCAGCATAGACATATGAAGGGTACGAGGGATTGGCGTAGCTGTCAAGGTTAGGACATCTACTTGTTTTTTCAGTTCTTTCAAAGTTTCCTTATGCTTGACACCAAATCGTTGTTCTTCATCAATAATCATCAAGCCCAAATCAGAAAACACAACATCTTTTGACAGAACACGATGTGTTCCAATTAAAATATCGACTTGACCGTTTTTCAATTTTTCAAGTGTTTCAGTCTGCTCTTTTTTACTTCTAAAGCGACTCAACACATCAATATTAACTGCAAAATTTTGGAATCGTTCCTTAAAATTCGTATAGTGCTGTTGCGCTAAAACCGTCGTCGGAACTAGAACGACAACCTGTTTGTGATCATTGACAGCCTTAAAGGCTGCACGCATTGCAACTTCAGTCTTTCCAAAACCAACATCCCCAACCAATAGCCTATCCATTGGCTGAGAATCTTGCATATCCCTCTTGATTTCCTCAATACTACGAAGTTGATCATCCGTTTCAACATAAGGAAATGCATCATCAAAAGCATGTTGATCTTCATCATCAGCTGAAAAAGCAAAACCCTTCAACTGACTACGCTCAGAATAGAGTTTGATTAAATCGTCTGCTATATCCTCTACCTGGTTCTTAACTTTTTGCTTTGCTTTTTTAAAATGACCGTCATTTAATTTATTGAGTTTTGGAGCTTTCCCATCACTTGAAACATATTTAGACAGTAGATGAATCTGTTCTACTGGGATAGAGATTTGATCCTCGTTTTGGTATTGAACACTAACATAATCACGATGAATCCCTTTGATTTCAATGGTTTCAATTCCTAGGTATTGACCAATTCCATGAATGTGGTGAACAACGTAGTCTCCTTTTTCAAGTTCATTGTAATCTTTTAATCTCTCTGCGTTTGAAACATGTTGTCTTCGAAAACGACGTTTCAATTTCTTTTGAAAAATCTCATGTTCAGTTATCAATAAAACCTTTTCATCTACAAAATGAAAACCATATCTGAGATTTCCCTCAATTAAGTTTACAGATTGTTGACAGATTCTTGACTTATCTCTGGAATCCAATTTAATCTGATATTCCTCTAATACATCCTCCAATGTTTTACTTCCCATTGAATTGCTAGACTGCAGAATAATGGTGTAATTCATTTTTTTATATCGCTCAATTTCTTCTTTTAGAAAAGAAAATTGATTGAAAAACTCCTGCATAGGATATTGATTAAATTGATAAATTTGGTCAAACTTGAAATTTCCTAACCCCTTTTGCAGATTAGAGAAAAAGGTAACCGGACTCTGTTTTTTATAGATTTGCTCTGTATCAGCAAAATACTGCATCTCAGAAAATGCTTTACTGTTCTGTAATTCTTCTGTAAAGTATTGCGCTAATTCTCTTTCAAAGACTTCATACTGATTCATTAATTTTTGGTAATCATCAAAGAATATTGGAGTATCTTTTTCAATATAGTCAAATACAGTCCATGTCTTATCATAGCATAAAGATAAAAATTTCCGTGAATCAGAATGAATTTGTTTTTGGTGAAAACTTGAAAGAATTTCTTCTAAGTATGATTTTAAAATAGGTGATAACGTTTTTGAAATTTGTTTTTCTAAAGCTGACTGACCTCGTTGATAATCCTTTTCTCTCAAAAGCATATCACTAGCTGGAAAGATGGTGAGTTCTGTCTGATTTTCTTTCGATAATTGTGTTTCGACTTCAAATGACCTGATACCATCAATTTCATCACCAAAAAACTCAATTCGGCAAGGTTCTAACTGGGATATTTCAAAAATATCTAAAATATCTCCTCGCAGACTAAATTCACCCTGAGTTTGTACTTGAGTAACTTTTCGATAGCCTATTTCCTTTAACTGATGGATAAGCGCATGTTGGTCATATTCTTCACCAAGTGAGATTTTTACAATACTATCTTTGAATACATTGGGAGACGGTAAAATCAATCGACTTGCTGCGATATTACAAACTAAAATCCCTCTCTTAGATGAATCAGTCAAAAAACGCAAGGCTTCAACCCGTGAAATGATTTTTTCTTGTGAAGACATCAAAAACTCCACCATAGGAGTATCATCTACCAAAAATGGATAGACAAATTCCTCACCCAAGATAGATAGAAGATCACTAACAAGTCCTTCTGCTTCTCCATAAGTTGACGTCAACAATACAATCTTATCTTCTTTTTCTAAACTGCTTGCAATTGCAAGAGCCTTAGTAGACGTTGATAAACCAAGTATCAGTTGTCTTTTCTTATCTGTTAAATTTTGATGCCATTTTTTGATCTGATTATTTTCTGAGAATAAATCTAATAAGGTCACCATTTATCCATTATACCTCTGCATTGTTTTCTCAAAATTTTTCTCTTGTAAATAGTAGTTTACAGAATCGTCAACCTTGTTAATAGACTGTAAAATACCGATATAATCATCCCTGTCAAACTTACTCAAAACATGGTGAACAACTGACATACCATTTTTAGGTCTCCCGATTCCAATCTTAACACGGTCAAAGACCTGAGTTCCAATATGCTGAATAATAGACTTGATACCATTGTGACCACCTGCGGATCCCTTTGCTCTTAAACGAATCTTTCCAACTTCCATGTCAAGGTCATCGTAAATGATAAGTAAATCTTCAATATCCAAACCATAGTAAGTCAATAAAGCATGAACTGCTTTTCCACTTTCATTCATAAAGGTCGTTGGTTTGACAAGATAAATTTTTTCTCCATTGAAGAAAAAAGATGCTAAATCAGCTTGAAATATCTTATCGTGTGTAAAAGTGATATTCTGTTTCTTCGCTAATTGGTCAATCAACATGAAACCAACATTGTGTTTTGTTTCAAAATATTTATCCCCTGGATTTCCCAAGCCTACAAGTAATTTGGTCATTTATTTTTCCTTTCAAAAGCCAAAAGGGTTGGAATTTTTTTTCCAACCTAATTGACACCACTTATTAATTTTTTAGACATTAAAGCGGAATTCCATGATATCGCCATCTTGAACGATATATTCTTTACCTTCTTCACGCAAGCGTCCAGCTTCTTTTACGGCCTTTTCAGATCCGTATTTCACTAGATCCTCATATGACATGGTTACTGCACGAATAAATCCTTTTTCAAAGTCTGAGTGGATAATACCAGCTGCTTGAGGAGCCTTCATACCACGTTTGAAGGTCCAAGCGCGAACCTCTTTTTCACCAGCTGTGAAGTAAGTTCCCAGTCCAAGCAAGTGGTAAGCTGCACGCGTCAACTTATCAACGCCTGATTCTGTCAAACCAATGGCTTCAAGAAACTCTTTTTTATCTTCATCGTCCAATTCAGAAATTTCTTCCTCAGCACGCGCAGAAATAACGACTACTTCAGCATTTTCGGTCGCTGCAAATTCACGAATTTGTTTAACATAGTCGATAGAGTCAGGTTCTGAAACCACATCCTCGTCAACATTAGCAACATAGAGCACTGGTTTAGTCGTCAAAAGGAAAAGACCTTTTACAACCTTTTGTTCCTCATCTGTAAATTCAATAGTTCGAGCTGATTTCCCATCTTCAAGGACTGGTTTAATCTTTTGAAGAACATTAAACTCAGCTACTGATTCTTTATCTTTTTGCGTACGTGCCATCTTTTCTACACGCGCATATCGTTTGTTCACCGATTCTAAGTCAGCAAGAATCAATTCTAGGTTAATGGTGTCAATATCGGCAAGTGGATCTACAAAGTCGTCTTCACGTCCTTGCTCGCGCATCACATTTTCATCATCAAAAGCACGAACTACGTGAACAATCGCATCTACTTCACGAATATTGGCCAAGAATTTATTCCCTAGCCCTTCTCCTTTTGAAGCTCCTTTTACAATCCCTGCAATATCTGTAAATTCAAATGTTGTTGGCACTGTCTTTTTAGGAGTAATCATTTCAGTTAGTTTTTGTAGGCGTTCATCTGGAACTTCAACCATTCCAACGTTTGGATCAATCGTCGCAAATGGGTAGTTTGCTGCCTCTGCTCCTGCTTTTGTAATTGCATTAAATAGTGTTGATTTACCAACGTTTGGCAAACCAACGATACCTGCTGTCAAAGCCATATTTCTCATTCTCCGTTTTCATTTCAATCCCTAATATTATAACACAAAAAGGGATAAAGTGCTAACCCTCTAACTAAGGGTTCTCAGTCAATAATTTTATTCATTTTTCGATCAAAATCATAGCGTCCCATCATGACAACATGGTCACAATTACTGCATTTTATTTTGATATCTGCTCCTACACGTGTAATTTCCCAACGATTAGCTTTTTTGCCTGTTGACTTGATGGTGCAAGCATGTGGTTTTTTCATCTCAACAAAATTTCCAACTTGATACATACTACTCTCCTTTTCTTTTTCGATTATATCATAAAAGAGGCGAGCTAAGCTCAACCTCTTTCACTTAATTAGTACGAACTGGTGTAATGAGCTGCATGAAGTCTTCGTCAGTATCTGCTGGCACAAGAGTAAATGGACGAACAGCTGAGATAAAGCTAATGGTCACCTTTTCGCTATTTAAAGCTTTAAGAGAATCAATCAAGTAAGTTGGGTTGAAACTAATGGTCAAATCATCCCCAGTAACCTGGTCAGTATCGATTTCTTCGTTTACTTTACCAACTTCTGGAGAGTGAACATGGGCACTAACAACCCCATCTTTAATTTCAAGTTTCACAGTACCATTTTGAGTCGCACTTGATAAAAGACGAGCACGTTCCATTGACTGGCGTAAGTTTACCACATCAAAAGTAATAGTAGTGTTAAAGTCTGTTGGAATCAAGCGATCTGTATCAGGATAGTTTCCTTCTAGGAGACGAGTATAGAAGCTAATATTTTCGCTTCTAAAGAGGATTTGGTTATTGGCAAAGAAAATCTCTACAGTTTCGATATCATCTGTAAATACCACTGAAAATTCGCGTAGAGAACGGCTAGGAATCACGACATCAAAATCATCACTATTTTTCTCAAGCGTTAATTTTTTCTGGCTTAAACGATGAGAGTCTGTTGCAACTGTTTTTAGCTCCTTGTGTTGACTCAATACAAAATGAACACCTGTTAAAATTGGACGACTCTCTTGGGTACTTGCAGCAAAAGCTGTTTCATTGATAATTTTCTTGAGTAATTTTGTTTCAAGAACCAAAGGAGTGCTTGCTGAAATTTCTTGGATTCGTGGATATTGTTCGCTATCTTTTCCTTTTAGGGTAATTTCTGATTTTCCACTGGTTAAAACAATTTGATTTTGTTCAATTTCTTTAAAATCAAGAGTCACATCAGGTAGACTAGATACAACATTGATAAAGAAAGAAGCTTCAAGAAGGATCGAACCTAAAGAAGTAATTAACAAACCAGCATCTTCATTTTTTTGAGAAATAAAATTTTCAATTGAAATCTGACCATTTGAACCAATTAAAGTAACCCCTTCGTTTGTCACGTCAATTTTGACAGTTGATAAAATAGGAATGGCATTTTTAGAACTAATAGCTCTCTTAGTAATATTTAATGCTTGTAGAAATAAATTTTTATTAATTGAAAAATGAATCATGGATTCTCCTTTATTTATTTTTAGTATTAGAAGGATAATAGTAATAATAGAGTCTGTGAAATCTGTGGAAAACAGACTTTAAACAAGTCATATCAAGTTTTTGGGCTTGTTTAAAAAATGTGGATAAAAAAGATAATAAAGTAAAAGTTATCCACAAGTTATTTGATTTTCTTTTTGATTGATTCAATTTCTAAGCGTAAATTATCGTCTTCATCAATCAAAGATTTAATTTTAGCATGGGCATGAATAACTGTTGTGTGATCTTTACCACCAAATTCCTTACCAATTTTTGGAAGACTATTATCTGTTAGTTCTCTAGATAAATACATGGCTACTTGACGGGCTAACACAATATTTTGAAGGCGTCTACTTCCCTTCATTTCTTTGACGCTGACACCATAAAAGTTACCAACTTCATTTTGGATTTTATCAATTGGGATAACGAGCATTTGGCTAACATCTTGTTTGCGAGCTCTAATGGCTTCTGCAGCAATATCAATAGTGATATCCTTGATGTTTTTTACTCGGGCAATTAAAGTGATGTCGTTGATAGCTCCCTCAAGATCTCGAACATTTGAATCAAATTGCCCAGCTAGGTATTCTAGAGTATCACTTTGGAAATTGTAGCCTAAATGTTCCGTTTTACTTTGTAAAATGGCAATACGTGTTTCAAAGTCAGGGGGTGTAATAGTTTGTGTTAATCCCCAACTAAAGCGCGTGACAAGCCTCTCCTCGAGCCCTTCTAAATGTTTTGGACTACGATCACTGGTTAGGACAATCTGTTTTTGCTTGTCATGAAGGGCGTTAAAGGTATTGAAAAATTCTTCCTGAGTTGCAACTTTTTTTCCGCTGAGTGACTGAATATCATCGATTAACAAAAGATCAAGACTGCGGTAGGTCTTTTTAAACTTTTCCATTTCCCCAAGTCTTAGGTGATCCAGAAAGTCATTAATAAAGCTTTCAGCAGGGATATATTTAACACGCGCATTCGGAATATTTTTTAGAATTTCATTTCCAATAGCGTTTAACAGGTGAGTCTTACCAAGCCCAGGTCCTCCATAGATAAAAAGAGGGTTATAGGTCAGAGCCAAATCTTCAGAGACAGCCAAAGCAGCTGATACAGCCCAAACGTTTCCATCCCCTTGGATAAAATTATCAAAGGTATACTTTTCTTTTAATCCCGTATCCGAATAAGGAATAGATGCTAACTTTGGACTATAGTCATAAAGAGTTGAATTTGTAGCTTCTTCAACTTGTGAGATAGCCGTATCTTGAGGTTTAGTGAAAATATAGTGAGGAGTAATCTCAGCATCATAAATTTCAAATCCGGCAACTACAATAATATCTTTTAGTTGTTTTTCCCAGACCATTTCCATTTCAGATCGTGGTAAAAATATAGTGGCAACATTTTCCTCTACCTTGATGAGTTCAGCTTGAATAGCATAGAAATCATACATGGATCGAGTCAGTCTTTCTTGAGCAAATTCTAATATACGATTCCAAAATTGTTTTTCTTTCAATCCTTTCTCCTCCTTTACTATTTAAAAGTTTAATACTAGAGATATTTTACCATAGATAGCAAGAATTTTCCACAAGCTGTGAAAAATAATCCACAATGTTACCAAACTTTATCCACAGGTTGGGGATAAAAGAAAAAATTATTGATTTATTAAGCTTTTTATCGAAAAACATAGTGGATAACCTTGTGAGATAAAAAAATAAAAGAACAGCCTTATTTCAGGCTGTTGATAATTCTACTATATTCTTCTTGATTTGAAAAAGAAATAATGATTTTTCCACTGTCTTTTTTAGATAGTTTAATTTCTACATCTAATCCGAGTAGTTTTCTTAACTGTTTTTCTTCATTTTGTATGAAATGATTCGTTTTTTGCTGTTTCTTTTGTTTTTTCTCTGTCAGAAGAGCTTCTAACTTCCTTACAGAAATATCTTCTTCTATAATCCGTTGAAAGAAATAGTCTTGTTGTTCCTTATTTAACCCAACTAGGGAACGCGCATGGGCTTGTGATAGTTTGCCATTTTCTACTTCTGAGAGAATCTGTTCTGGCAAGGAAAGTAAACGAATGGAGTTGCTGATATATGGACGAGACTTGCCCATTTTATCTGCAATTTCAGCATGGGTGAATCCTTTCTCTACGAGAGATTCATAGGCGCGTGCTTCTTCTATTGGGTTTAAATTTTCTCTCTGTAAATTTTCAATAATGGACTGAACCATCATCTCTTGGTCTGAAATCTGTTTAACAACAGCTGGGATAGACCGTAGACCAGCTAAAAGTGAAGCCCGATAGCGTCTCTCTCCTGCAAGGATTTCATAACCAATAACAGGAGATTGACGAACAATAATCGGTTGAATGACCCCATTTTCTTTGATAGACTGTGCTAGTTCATCTAGTTTTTCTCTATCAAATTCTTTTCGGGGTTGATAGGGATTTTTTTGTATATCTGTGATAGAAATCATTTCAAATTTTTCCATGATTCTACACTAACACATCTTTTCTCTTATGTAAAGCTTTCTTTACATAGATGTCAATTAAGATTCTAAATCACCTGAACTCTTGTCAAGTTTAATAGATGTAGTTTCTTCTTTACCGTTGCGATAGTAAGTGATCTTAATGGTGTCTCCGATAGAATGATTGTAAAGAGCACTTTGTAAGTCTGTTGATGAAGCAATCTCTTTGTCATCTACTTTTGTAATTACATCGTATTTTTCAAGGTGACCATTGGCAGGCATATTACTTTGTATCGAACGAACAACTACACCAGATGTAACATTACTTGGAATATTGAGTCTTCTGATGTCGCTTGTACTCACATTAGATAAATTAACCATCTGGATTCCCAAAGCTGGACGCGTCACTTTTCCGTTTTTTTCTAACTGTTCAATAATATTGATAGCATCATTTGCAGGGATTGCAAAACCAAGACCTTCTACAGATGTTCCTCCATTTGTGGCAATTTTACTTGAGGTAATTCCGATAACCTGTCCTTGGATATTGATCAGTGGGCCACCAGAGTTACCTGGATTAATAGCAGTATCAGTTTGGATGGCTTTTGTAGAAATGGCTTGTCCATCTTCAGATTTTAAAGATACATTTCGATTAAGACTAGATACGATACCTTGAGTGACAGTATTTGCATATTCAGAACCTAACGGACTACCAATGGCAATAGCAGTTTCTCCTACGGTTAACTTGCTAGAATCACCAAACTCAGCTACTGTTGTCACTTTTTCTGAAGAGATTTTGACGACAGCAATATCAGAGAAAGTATCCGCTCCGACAATTTCTCCAGGTACTTTAGTCCCATCTGATAATCGAATATCTACTTTGCTAGCGCCATTTATAACGTGATTGTTGGTGACGATGTAAGCTTCTTTATCATTCTTTTTATAAATAACGCCAGATCCCTCACTAGAGATTTGCTGAGAATCTGTATCAGTCTCATCATTGCCAAATACGCTATTTTGTCTATTTGCTGAATAAGTAATAACGGATACAACGGCATCTTTTACTTTATTAACAGCCTGTGTTGTTGAATTTTCGTTCTTATAGGCAGTTTGTGTAATAGTACTATTGTTGTTAGAGTTGTTTACACTACTTTTTTGAGTTAGTTGAGTTATTGAAAAACTACCCAAGGCTCCACTAAAAAAGCTAATGACGATAACGACTAATAATTGAAACCATTTTTTGTAAAATGTTTTTAGATGTTTCATATTTGCCTCCATATGTTTGAATTACTGAAAGTATAAACTGACTAGCTTAATTATAACTTAAACACAAAAGTTTTACACAAACTGTGGATAACTCTTTTGAAGCTGTGATTTTCTTAATTGAAATCTATTTTTTATTTTGTGAATAAGATGTGAAAAAATAGAGAATATGTTAGAATAGAGTCATGAAAATTAAAGTTGTAACAGTTGGGAAACTGAAAGAAAAGTATTTAAAAGATGGTATCGCAGAGTATTCAAAACGAATTTCTAGATTTGCTAAGTTTGAAATGATTGAGCTATCAGATGAAAAAACACCAGATAAGGCCAGTGAATCAGAAAATCAAAAGATTTTAGAAATAGAAGGTCAGAGAATTTTATCAAAAGTTGCTGACCGTGATTTTGTTATTGCATTAGCTATTGAAGGGAAAATGTTCTCTTCAGAAGAATTTAGTAAGCAGTTAGAAGAAGCTTCTATAAAAGGATTTTCTACTCTTACCTTTATTATTGGGGGAAGTTTAGGATTGTCATCAGCTGTAAAAAATAGAGCCAATCTTTCTGTCAGTTTTGGTCGCCTAACCTTGCCCCATCAGTTAATGAGACTAGTTCTTGTTGAACAAATCTATCGCGCTTTTACGATTCAGCAGGGATCACCCTATCATAAATAAATTGACTTTTAATTGAATTTTTGGTAGAATAATTGTGTTAGGTCTCATAGCTCAGCTGGATAGAGCATTCGCCTTCTAAGCGAACGGTCGCAGGTTCGAATCCTGCTGGGATCAATATAATAGCAAAGCTGGGAATTTTCCCGGCTTTTTTCTTAAAAAAGTACACTTTGGGAGAAAAAAATGACAGTTGAGAGAATTTTATCTAAAACGAAATTCCATTTTGTATAATGGTTTTTGTAAGTTAGCTTACAAGAAAAAACATTTTAGGAGATTTTATTATGAAAAACACAGTTAAATTGGAACAGTTTGTAGCCTTGAAGGAAAAAGACTTGCAAAAGATTAAAGGTGGGGAAATGAGACTTCCAAAAATCCTCCGTGATTTTATTTTCCCAAGAAAAAAGTAATAAAATAAGGGGAAAGAGTAATGAATTTATTTGGATTTGGGACAGTTATTGGTCATTTTTTAATTATTAGTCACAGTTACCGTTTAATTTGTAAAGGTCAAATAAAATCAAAGGAACTATATTTTTTTGGTCTCTATACATTACTAGTAGAAGCAGTACTTGAACTTTCCTTTTATCTTCTATATTTAGATGAAATAGTGATTGAAAGATTTTTATTTCCTTTGGGCCTATATTCCTATTTTCGATGGATTAAACAGTATGAGAGGGATAGAGGACTATTCCTAAGTTTACTACTATCTCTTTTATATGAGAGCACTCATAACTTTCTGTCCGTAACTTTCTCTTCTATAACAGGAGACAATTTTGTTTCACAATATCATGCCCCATTCTTTTTCGTTGTAACGGTGTTGACCTATTTTGTTGTCTTAAAAATCATTCATTATTTCCATTTGGAACTAGCCTATTTTGACAAAGACTACCTCTATCCTTTCTTGAAAAAAGTATTTTTTGCCTTACTACTGCTCCATATTGTATCTTTCGTTTCAGATATGGTAAGTACGGTTAAACATTTGAATAGTTTTGGAAGTATTTTGTCATCTATTGTTTTTATCTCGTTACTTTTGACCTTCTTTGCAATGAATTCGCATAAAGAACAAATGGAAAAAGAGATTGCTTTGAAGCAGAAGAAATTTGAACAGAAACATTTACAAAACTATACAGACGAAATTGTCGGACTGTATAATGAAATCCGTGGTTTTCGACATGACTATGCTGGAATGCTTGTCAGCATGCAGATGGCAATTGACAGTGGTGATTTACAAGAAATTGACAGAGTTTACAATGAAGTTTTGGTCAAAGCTAATCACAAACTGCGTTCAGATAAGTACACTTACTTTGATTTGAACAACATAGAAGATTCAGCTTTATGAAGTTTGGTTGCTCAGTCCATTGTCTATGCTCGAAATAATGGTGTAGAGTTTACACTGGAAGTAAAAGATACGATTACCAAGCTCCCAATTGAACTATTGGATTTGGTTCGTATTATGAGTGTTTTATTGAACAATGCTGTCGAAGGATCGGCTGATAGTTATAAAAAGCAGATGGAAGTAGCAGTTATTAAGATGGAAACTGAAACAGTGATTGTGATTCAGAATTCATGTAAAATGACGATGACTCCTTCAGGAAATCTATTTGCCTTAGGATTCTCCACTAAGGGAAGAAATCGCGGAGTCGGATTAAATAATGTGAAGGAACTACTAGATAAGTACAACAATATTATTTTAGAAACAGAGATGGAAGGCAGTACATTTAGACAAATCATTAGATGTAAGAGGGAATTTGAATGAAAGTTTTAATTTTAGAAGATGTTATTGAACATCAAGTGAGACTAGAGAGAATATTGGATGAAATTTCGAAAGAATCGAATATTCCAATATCATACAAGACAACGGGAAAAGTCCGTGAATTTGAAGAATACATTGAAAACGATGAAGTAAATCAGCTTTATTTCCTAGATATTGATATTCATGGAATTGAGAAAAAGGGATTTGAAGTGGCTCAGCTCATTCGTCATTACAATCCTTACGCTATTATCGTCTTTATCACCAGTCGATCAGAGTTTGCGACTCTAACCTATAAATACCAGGTATCAGCCCTAGATTTTGTTGATAAGGATATCAACGATGAGATGTTTAAGAAGAGAATTGAGCAAAATATCTTTTACACGAAGAGTATGTTACTTGAAAATGAAGATGTGGTGGATTATTTTGACTACAATTACAAGGGAAATGATTTAAAAATCCCTTACCATGATATTTTGTATATTGAAACGACAGGAGTCTCTCATAAATTACGTATTATTGGTAAGAATTTTGCCAAAGAGTTTTACGGTACTATGACAGATATTCAGGAAAAGGACAAACATACTCAGCGATTTTATTCTCCTCATAAGTCATTTTTGGTAAATATAGGCAATATTAGAGAGATTGATCGAAAAAATCTAGAAATTGTTTTCTATGAAGATCATCGTTGTCCTATTTCAAGATTAAAAATTAGAAAATTAAAAGATATTTTAGAGAAAAAATCTCAGAAGTGATTGACAATTAGCAAGAAATTGATATAATGGTTATATCTGCTACAGATAGAAGGTCCGTTGGTCAAGGGGTTAAGACACCGCCTTTTCACGGCGGTAACACGGGTTCGAATCCCGTACGGACTATTTTATCCGCCATAGCTCAGTTGGTAGTAGCGCATGACTGTTAATCATGATGTCGTAGGTTCGAGTCCTACTGGCGGAGTATAGATAAAAGGGAACACAGCTGTGTTCCTCTTTTTGTATCAATTTGTATCACCAAGCATTTTCATAAGGAAGTTTGTTATTTCTTGAGAACTTTCTTTTTTTCCATGTGCAATCCAAGTTTGGCAGACACCAAAAAGTGCATGAGTTAGATAGATGCTACTATATTCTAATTCAGTGGTATTTAGATTCAGTTGCATAAATCGCTTTTGTAAATCTGTACTGAGCATGATATGAAGTTTATTTCGTAAGAAATTTTGGATTTCTTTAGTCCCATTTTCAGAAAGAAGGGCAGCCAGAAGTGGTTCTGACTCTAGATATTCAAAAACTTCTAAAATAGCGTCTCTTTTGTGATGAGCATGTTTTTGAAAAATATATTCAAATGTATGAAATAGCTTGCTTTGATAGTGCTCAATCATATCATACTTATCCTTATAGTGCGTATAGAAGCTGGAACGGCTAATTCTGGATTTTTCTGCTAACTTGACAGTAGAAATTTGATCAAATGGCTGTTCCATTAGTAATTGTACCATAGCATTTTCAATAGTTCGCTTTGTTTTTAAGCGTTTGTTACTTTCTTGCATATTTCCTCCTTGTAAACAAATTAGACTATATGTCTAAAAATGGATTTTTTATATTGTAATTTAGATTTTTTATTGTATAATCTATTATATCAAAATTTTAGACAATATGTTTAAAAAAGGAGAAACTATGTTTAAAGAATGGAAAGCAATTTTTAAAAAACCAACCTTTATTATTGTCATGATAGGGATTTCTCTTATTCCAGCTCTGTACAATATCATATTTTTGTCATCAATGTGGGATCCATATGGGCAATTGTCTGACTTACCTGTGGCAGTTGTCAATAATGATAAAGAGGCTTCCTATAATGGTAATAGCATGTCTATAGGAAAAGACATGGTGTCCAATTTAAAAGAAAATAAAACCTTGGATTTTCATTTTGTAGATGAAGAAGGTAAGAAGGGTTTAGAAAATGGCGATTACTATATGGTAGTGACTTTACCAAGTGATTTATCTGAAAAAGCAGCTTCTATTTTAATGGATTATCCAGAGCAAATGCAAATCGATTATCAGACTTCAAGTGGTCATAGTTTTATTGCCAGCAAGATGAGCGATTCTGCTATGACACAATTAAAGCAGAGTGTTTCTACCAATGTAACCGAGACCTATACTAAAGCTTTATTCAACAAAATGGTCTATTTAAAGGATGGTATGAGCCAAGCAGATTCTGGAAGTGAAAAACTAACTGATGTAGCGAATCAGTTAGTGGCAGGAAGTCAAACATTAACTACTAACCTACACTCTTTAGCAGCTTCAAGTTTAACATTTTCAAATGGAACGGAGCAGTTTACTAAAGGATTATCCTCTTATGTCTCTGGTGTTGAACAACTTCATCTTGGCTTAGGGAATTTTAATAGTGGTTTAGTTACATATACTGGTGCAGTGAGTCAATTAGATAGCGGATTAGGTCAATTATCTTCTAAAAGTCCTGAATTAGTAGGAGGAATCAATCAGTTATATTCTGGTGTAGAATCCTATACTGGCGGTGTTTCTCAGCTTAATGCTGGTCTTAATCAATTTTCATCTGGTGTTAGTGCCTACACCAATGGAGTGGGAAGTCTTGCAACAGGTGCTAATCAGTTATCTAATCAATCAGCTACACTTCGAATAGGGGTGGAGCAATTAAGTGAAGGGATTCAACAACTTTCTAGCAAGTTAGATGCTTCGTCTGGGAAAAAAGATCAAATTAATCAATTATCTTCTGGTCTGAATCAGTTAAATCAAGCCATTCAAAATATTGATGTTGGAGATACAAAACAATTAGATTCTGTTTTATCAAGTATAGTATCTCTTTCTAATCAAATGTTAGCAAGTGCTCAGTCTGCTAAAGCGACTACATTAGCCAATATTCAATCGACAGCAGCTTATCAATCTTTGACAAGTGAGCAACAAGCTGAAATAAGTGCTTCTGTATCTCAAAATTCGACTGATAGTATTCAATCAGCACAGTCAATTGTAGCTGTAGTTAAAGGTTTACAGGGAAGTTTAGAAAACTTACAAAATCAATCTTCTAATCTTGCGACTTTAAAAAATCAAGCTAATCAAGTATTACCTATTGCTTCTACTTCTTTGACAAGATTGTCAAGTGGATTAACAGAGATACAAGGAGCTGTTACTAGCAAATTAGTTCCTGATAGTCAGTCGATTGCATCAGGTGTAAACGCATATACTACAGGTGTTGATAAAGTTTCTCAGGGAGCAAGTAAACTAAGTGAAAAAAATGCCACCTTGACAGGTAGTTTGGATCAACTAGTTTCAGGCTCAAACACCTTGACACAAAAATCTTCTAGCTTGACAGCAGGAGTTAGTCAATTAGTTGAAAAAACTCCAGAATTAGTATCTGGTATTGAAAAATTATCAACTGGCTCTAACCAATTGAATCAAAAGAGTCAAGAATTGATAGCAGGAGTTGATAAATTGCAGTCAGGATCTAGCCGACTAGCTGACAAATCCAGTCAGTTACTTTCAGGTGCTTCTCAATTAGAAAGTGGAGCTAATAAATTGGCAGATGGAGCTGGGAAATTAGCAGAAGGTGGAACAAAGTTAACTTCTGGATTGGAAGGTTTACAGACAGGAGTTGCTTCTTTAGGACAAGGACTAAGTAATGCTAGTGATCAACTCAAATCAGCATCTACGGAATCTCAAAATGCAGATATTTTGTCAAATCCACTCAATCTTTCCAAAACAGACAATGACCAAGTTCCTGTAAATGGAATTGCAATGGCTCCTTATATGATATCAGTTGCTCTCTTTGTTGCAGCAATATCAACGAATATGATCTTTGCGAAGCTGCCTTCAGGACGTCATCCAGAGAGCCGTTGGGCTTGGTTGAAATCTCGGGCTGAAATAAATGGTATTATAGCTGTTTTGGCAGGAATTTTGGTATATGGAGGAGTTCATCTTATTGGTCTAACGGCTAATCATGAGATGAGAACATTTATTCTCATTATCCTAACAAGTTTAGTATTCATGTCCATGGTGACCGCATTAACAACATGGAATAGCCGTATAGGAGCTTTCTTCTCACTTATTTTGCTTTTATTACAGTTAGCATCAAGTGCCGGTACTTATCCACTTGCCTTGACAAATGATTTCTTTAGAACTATTAGTCCTTGGTTACCAATGAGTTATTCAGTTTCGGGATTACGACAAACAATCTCTATGACAGGAAATATTCATCAGCAAGTCATTTTCCTAGATGCCATACTAGCTCTATTTACTGGTTTAGGTATGCTAGCCTATCAACCTAAGAAAATGGAAGAAGATTAAAAAAATCGACCGATTAATTGGTCGATTTTTTATGCCTTAGATGACTTTCGTCTGTGATTATAGGTTCCAAATAGTAAGAGAGAAGTAAAGGAACAAATTGCTCCAGTAATAAAACCATTGGGAATGAAGGAGAGTGTAATAGTTCCTTTCCCCTTGGGAACCTCAACTTTCATAAATCCAGTTTGAGCTTGTTTAATTTCTATTTTCTTACCATCTTGGTAGGCAGACCAACCTTTGTCATAAGGAATGGTGAAGAAAATGGACGTATCTTGTTTAACATCATATGTAGCAAAGACCTTGTTTTTAGAAGTTGATACTGTGACAGGTTGTTCTTTAATTTTTTGAATTGCCTCGGTGAATGTTTTGGTATCTAAACGGTAGAAGGTAGGAGATTCAAATGATACTTGTGAATTTCCAGGGAAACTAACATTGATATTGAAAGTTTTTTTCTCTTTTGTATAGCCTAGATTAAAGAAGGAGAAGATATTATCAGTTGTAAAAGTTTTCTTTTCTCCATTTACAAGGATGTCAACCTTTTTTTGTTTATCATTAGAAAAGTGAAGGTTTGTGAAAGAAAGATAAACTTGGCTGTTTTCTGGCACTTCAATTTGATACTGGATTGCTGCATCCTCATTTGAAGAACTTGTGACAATAATCAAATCATTAGTATTTTCTGTTTTGTCATAAGGGATTGTAGAAAAATAATCAAAATCGACGTTAGCAAGTTGATTTAAAAACGAGGCTTGATTATCTAAAGTATGTTCATTGAACTTGACATCATTGTAAACAGATTGACTAGCAAAGGCAATCGGAAGAGAGAATTGATTTTCATATAGGGTAAGATTATCTTTTTGATAGATATCTTTAAAACCATACTTATCACTAGGACTGTCTGAGATATTGTACTGGATACCAAATAAACTATCAGCCAAAATACTATTATTTGCATAGCGTAGATTGAGATTAGTCCCAGAGGATTTAAACCCAAGTTTATCCAAAGTAGAGCTTGCTGAACGATTTCGAACAGATGAAAATTGAGATATTCCATTGTAGTTGAATTTCATACTGTCATTTCCTGTTTGAGTCTCTAGTTTTTCAGTACGAGTAAATTGATTTCCAATATATGTTGAGAAAGATTTCATAGCTGGGATATCTCGATTATATGCACTTCGAGAAGCAAATCCCCATTCTTTAGCAATTCCGTCTATTTGAGATGAAGCATTTAAACTTATTTCAACCATTATAAATAAAGAGATTAGAATGGCAAATAGATTTACAGAGATAAACTTTTTGATAACTGCAAGGAGTAAAAGAGAATAGACAACTAAAAATTCAAGAGTCAGTAGAATATTCAAATCTGTTAAAAAAGAATAATGTGATTTTAGATAGATGGTAGCTAAAAATCCTGTTACTATAAGAAAAAGCGAAACTAAAAAATTCCAGATTTTAATTTCTTTCAGACGATTTAAGACTTCCGCTGCTGTGTAAATTAACAAGGTAGAGAAAATCCAAGAATAGCGATGTAAAAACATATTTGGAGTATGCATACCTTGCCAAAATAAGTCAAGAGCTTCTATGTAAAAGCTTGCAATTAGAAATGCAAAGAATATTACATATATGAGTTTCACGTGAAACTTAATAGATTTCAGCGTAAAAAATAAAATGGTCAAAATAAAGGGAAGTAGTCCAACAAAAATCATTGGGATGGCCCCATACTTTGTTGTGTCAAAGGAACCAATGAATTGCTTAGCAAAGAGATCAAGATACCAGCTACTTTCAGTTTGAAACTTTGTAACTTCAGTCAATTTTTCCCCATGTGTCTGTAAATCAAACAGAGTGGGAAGAGTCATAATCAAACTAGCCATACCAGCTAAAAAGGAGATAACTATGAAATCAAGAACAGATGATTTTCGAGTCTTAAAGTCCCACGAAATTTGACAGAGATACCAGAAAATAAGAAACAATACTGTCATATATCCAAAATAATAATTTTGAATAAATAAGATTGACAGACTTGTAAAGTACAATAGGAGTTTCTTTTCAGTTATCAGTAGATGTAAACCAGTTATAATTAAAGGAATCAAGATAAAAACATCTAGCCAGGTTTTTATCTCTAATTGACTGACAGTGAAACTCATCAGAGTATAGGAAGTAGATAAGGCTAGTTTTAAAGTCTGAGGGATAGATTGAAACAATTTATTCAAACTAAAAAAGGTTGACAGACCAATCAATCCAAATTTTAAGAGAGTGGTCAGATAGACAGCATCTGGCATATTCGTTAGATCAAAAAAGTAAACCAGAGGTGAAAGAAAACTACCCAAGTAATAACTAGATAGAGCATAGAAGTTTAGCCCTAGACCACTTGTAAAGGTGTAAAACAGACTACTATTTCCATGTAGGATATTTCTTAGAGCTATATCAAAAATAACGTATTGATGAAAGCCATCTCCTAATAGAGGAGATTTGTCGCTATTCCAGTAGATACCTTGAGATAGATATACTCCTATCATAATTACTACAGGAATGATGAAAGAAACAAAATAGATCCAATATGTTTTAAAAAATAATTTCATGTTACCTCATAAAATGTTAGAAAACTCAGCTGGTTAACCCAACTGAGTTTTGAATTTTTTTAGTCTTTCCAAAGTTCTTTAACTTTTGCTTGTACTTCTGCATTTTCTAGGAATTCATCATAGGTTTCATCGATACGGTCAATGACGCCATTTTTAGACAAGACAATGATATGGTTAGCTAGAGTTTGAATAAACTCGTGGTCATGGCTGGCAAAGATGATTGATTCTTTAAAGTTTTTCAATCCATCATTCAAGCTTGAGATAGATTCCAAGTCCAAGTGATTTGTTGGATCATCAAGTACAAGGACATTTGATTTTAAAAGCATGAGTTTTGAAAGCATGACACGAACTTTTTCTCCCCCTGACAAGACATTTACAGGTTTGTTAACCTCATCTCCAGAGAAGAGCATACGGCCGAGGAAGCCACGTAGGAAAGTATTGTCATCTTCTTCTTTACTTGCGAATTGACGCAACCAGTCAAGGATTGACTCTCCTCCTGCAAAATCTGCCGAGTTATCTTTTGGCAAGTAAGAACGGCTAGTAGTTACTCCCCACTTGACAGTTCCTTCATAGTCAATGTCCCCCATGATTGCACGAATTAATGCAGTCGTTTGGATGTCATTTTGACCAATAAGCGCTGTCTTATCACCTGGACGCAAGATAAAACTGATATTATCTAAAATAGTCTCACCATCAATCTTTACAGTTAGATTTTCTACTGTCAGGAGATCATTACCTATTTCACGCTCCGCTTTAAAGTTAATAAATGGATATTTACGACTAGATGGTACAATCTCTTCTAGTTCAATCTTATCAAGCATTTTCTTACGTGATGTTGCTTGTCTTGATTTAGAAGCATTAGCAGAGAAACGAGCAACGAATTCTTGCAATTGTTTAATTTTTTCTTCTGCTTTAGCATTACGGTCTGCTAGCAATTTAGCAGCGAGTTCAGAAGATTCCTTCCAGAAGTCGTAGTTTCCGACATAGAGTTTGATTTTTCCAAAGTCAAGGTCGGCCATGTGAGTACATACTTTGTTTAAGAAGTGACGGTCGTGGGATACTACGATAACTGTGTTATCAAAGTCAATCAAGAAGTCTTCTAACCATGTAATTGATTGGATGTCTAAACCGTTGGTAGGCTCGTCCAAGAGAAGAACATCTGGTTTACCAAAAAGTGCTTTGGCAAGGAGAACCTTTACTTTCTCACCGTTGGCCAATTCGCTCATGTTTTGGTAGTGTAATTCTTCTGGAATGTTTAGGTTTTGAAGGAGTTGAGAGGCTTCGCTTTCTGCTTCCCAGCCTCCAAGCTCAGCAAACTCTCCTTCGAGTTCGGCAGCACGAACCCCGTCCTCGTCTGAGAAATCTTCCTTCATGTAGATAGCATCTTTCTCTTTCATGATGCTATAAAGTTTTTCATTTCCCATGATAACAACATCAATGGCACGTTCATCTTCATAGTCAAAGTGATTTTGACGAAGAACAGAGAGACGTTCATCTGGACCAAGAGAGATGTGACCAGTAGTAGGTTCGATATCTCCGGCTAAAATTTTTAAAAAGGTTGATTTTCCGGCACCATTAGCACCGATTAATCCGTAAGTATTTCCTTCTGTAAATTTGATATTGACATCATCAAAAAGTTTGCGATCACTAAAACGTAGTGAAACATCAGATACTGTAAGCAATGTTTTTCTCCTATATGTGTAATATATTTATTCTACTAGAAAATACGGAAATATTCAAATTTTTATCTGTCAATTTTGTGTAAATTAAATTTACAGCATACTTTACGCAAATCCGTAAATAGCAAGGTTGATTTATTTTGATAAATTGCGGTTATTTCATTAAAAAAATGCTATAATTGAAGGGACCATATCGAAGGAGAATAAAATGACTAAACCCATTATTTTAACAGGAGACCGTCCAACAGGAAAATTGCATATTGGACATTATGTTGGAAGTCTCAAAAATCGAGTATTATTACAGGAAGAGGATAAGTATGATATGTTTGTGTTCTTGGCTGACCAACAAGCCTTGACAGATCATGCCAAAGATCCTCAAACCATTGTAGAGTCTATCGGAAATGTGGCTTTGGATTACCTTGCAGTTGGATTGGATCCAAGTAAATCAACTATCTTTATTCAAAGCCAGATTCCAGAGTTGGCTGAGTTGTCTATGTATTATATGAATCTGGTTTCATTAGCACGTCTGGAGCGTAATCCAACTGTCAAGACAGAAATTGCTCAGAAAGGATTTGGAGAAAGCATTCCGACAGGATTCTTGGTCTATCCAATAGCTCAAGCAGCTGACATCACAGCTTTCAAGGCTAACTATGTTCCTGTTGGGACAGATCAGAAACCAATGATTGAGCAAACTCGTGAAATTGTTCGTTCTTTTAACAATGCATATAACTGTGATGTCTTGGTAGAGCCGGAAGGTATTTATCCAGAAAATGAGAGAGCAGGGCGTTTGCCTGGTTTAGATGGAAATGCTAAAATGTCTAAATCACTCAATAATGGTATTTATTTAGCTGATGATGCGGATACTTTGCGTAAAAAAGTGATGAGTATGTATACAGATCCAGATCATATTCGGGTGGAAGATCCAGGTAAGATTGAGGGCAATATGGTTTTCCATTATCTAGATGTTTTTGGTCGCCCAGAAGATGCTCAAGAAATTGCTGACATGAAAGAACATTATCAACGAGGTGGTCTTGGTGATGTGAAGACCAAGCGTTATCTACTTGAAATATTAGAACGTGAACTGGGTCCTATTCGTGAGCGTCGTATCGAATTTGCTAAGGATATGGGAGAAGTTTATAATATGCTTCAAAAAGGTAGTGAAAGAGCGCGTAAAGTTGCGGGTCAAACCCTATCTGAGGTTAAAGGGGCAATGGGACTTCATTACTTTAACTAAGTTTATTTTACAAGAAACTATCATTTCTATCTCAAAGAAAAGATAGTTTTTTATTTACCCCTGTAACATTTGACAAATTTTTATAGAATGGTATGATAGATACAATATAAAAAGAGTCAAGCTCAAAAAGAAAGAAAAGAGGAAACTTCGAATGTCTAATTGGGACACTAAATTTTTGAAAAAAGGTTTTACCTTTGATGATGTATTGCTTATTCCAGCTGAAAGTCATGTGTTGCCTAACGATGCAGATTTAACAACTAAATTGGCAGATAATCTGACTTTAAATATCCCAATTATTACCGCTGCCATGGACACAGTTACAGAGAGTCAAATGGCTATTGCTATTGCTCGTGCAGGCGGTCTCGGAGTTATCCATAAAAACATGTCAATTGCTCAACAAGCAGACGAGGTTCGTAAGGTAAAACGTTCTGAAAATGGAGTTATTATTGATCCCTTCTTCTTGACGCCTGAACATACAATTGCTGAAGCAGATGAGCTTATGGGTCGTTACCGTATCAGTGGTGTTCCAGTTGTTGAAACACTTGAAAATCGTAAATTGGTTGGTATTTTGACAAACCGAGATCTTCGTTTTATTTCAGACTATAACCAACCAATCTCAAATCACATGACAAGTGAAAATCTTGTTACTGCTCCTGTGGGTACAGATCTTGCAACAGCTGAGAGTATTCTTCAAGAGCACCGTATTGAAAAACTTCCTTTGGTAGATGAAGAAGGTCGTCTTTCTGGCTTGATTACTATCAAAGATATTGAAAAAGTTATTGAGTTTCCAAATGCCGCTAAAGATGAGTTTGGTCGTCTTCTAGTTGCAGGCGCAGTAGGTGTTACTTCAGATACATTTGAACGTGCAGAGGCTCTTTTTGAGGCAGGAGCGGATGCGATTGTTATTGATACTGCACATGGTCATTCTGCAGGTGTCTTACGTAAAATTGCTGAGATTCGTGCTCACTTCCCAGATCGTACTTTGATTGCTGGAAATATTGCTACTGCTGAAGGTGCACGTGCCCTTTATGAAGCAGGCGTAGACGTTGTCAAGGTTGGTATTGGACCAGGTTCTATCTGTACTACTCGTGTGATTGCAGGTGTTGGTGTTCCACAAGTAACAGCTATCTATGATGCTGCAGCTGTTGCACGTGAATATGGTAAAACGATCATTGCTGACGGTGGAATCAAGTATTCTGGAGATATTGTAAAAGCACTTGCGTCTGGTGGAAATGCTGTTATGCTTGGATCTATGTTTGCTGGAACTGATGAAGCTCCAGGCGAAACTGAAATCTTCCAAGGACGTAAATTCAAGACTTACCGTGGTATGGGATCAATCGCTGCTATGAAGAAAGGTTCAAGCGATCGTTACTTCCAAGGTTCTGTCAATGAAGCAAATAAACTTGTTCCAGAAGGAATTGAAGGTCGTGTTGCTTATAAAGGAGCGGCAGCTGATATTGTTTTCCAAATGATTGGTGGTATTCGCTCTGGTATGGGTTACTGTGGTGCAGCTAACCTTAAAGAGTTGCATGATAATGCTCAATTTATTGAAATGTCTGGTGCTGGTTTGAAAGAAAGCCATCCTCATGATGTACAAATTACTAATGAAGCACCAAATTATTCTATGTAAAAACAATGGAAAGAACTCCCGTGGAAACAGGAGTTCTTTTACAATGTTGTCAATTTTAATTTACAAAAACTTTACCATCCTGAATAGTGAAGATACTTAGATTTTCTGGCAGATTTTGAAGATGATCTAAGCTTGTTGTTGTGATAAAGGTTTGGATTGAATGAGAAATCGTTTCTAATAATTTTAGTTGTCTAGTGTTGTCAAGTTCGCTCATAACATCGTCAAGCAGTAATATTGGAGATTCTGTAGTAATGCTTTCCATTAATTTGATTTCTGCTAATTTTATCGAGAGGACGAGACTACGATGTTGACCTTGACTTCCGAAACTAGCATCCATCCCATTTATATAAAAAGAAATGTCATCTCGATGAGGACCGACACCAGTATTCTTTTTAAATAAATCTCTGGATCTACTTTTTTCTAAAGCAATTTTGAAAGATTCTGATAAGTCTTCTTTGTCAGTTATCTTTACAGAAGATTGATAGGATAGTGACAGTTCTTCAATCTGATTAGAGAGTTCAAAATGTTTCTTGCGACCAAAATGCTCTAGTTTTTTTATGAAATCTAGGCGGTGATTCATCACACGACATCCATAATCAACTAGCTGATCATCTAGTACTGAAAGGAAGGTTTCATCTATTGTTTGAGCTGATTTTAGATAAGTGTTTCTTTGCTTAAGAATATGGTTATAATTGGTTAAATCTGATAAATAGATTGGCTTAATTTGCCCAAGCTCCATATCAATAAATTTTCGTCGAACCGAAGGTGCTCCCTTAATTAGTTGTAAATCTTCAGGAGCAAATAAGACAACATTCATGTGTCCTACATAATCTGAAAGTCGTGCCTGTTTTAAGTGATTAACTTTTGTCACACGTCCTTTTTGTGTTAGTTCGATTTCGAGGGGAATGGATCCATTTTTTTTCTGAACGAGACCTGAAAGATGAAGTTGTTCCTCATCAAAATGAATGAGATTTTTATCTGTTCGAGTTCGATGGCTACGTGTTAAGGCTAGAAAATAGATAGCCTCTAACATATTTGTTTTTCCTTGTGCATTGCGTCCTAAAAAGATATTTAATTTAGGATTAAAGTCTATTTTCGTCTCTTTGTAGTTACGAAAAGTTTTGAGAGATAGGTGTTGTAGCCACATGATTATCTACCAGGGAATCGTGGAGCTTGTTTGCTTTTGGGTGATGAAGTAGGTTTTGATTTGTCTTTTTTTACTCCTTTATTCATCTCTTTAACAAGTTTAGCGATTCGTTCTTTTTCAACTTTATCAGCTTGGTATTCATCTTGCTCCTCAGAAGTAGGTTGTGTCAACAAGATGTCAATATTCATGTCAGGGATGTCAACTTTATCACCAATACGAAGTTTTTTACCGCGACGACTCTCTAATTCCCCATTAAAGTAAACAGAATGTTCAGAGAGAAATGATTTGATAGCTCCTCCGCTATGTGTAATTCCAAGTTCTTTGAGTAGTGCTTGGAGGGTAATAAATTCTTCAAATAATTTGTATTCCATAATTCACCTCAATCTTTGGTATTATACCATATTTTCCTAAAAATAGTGAGAGAAACAGGGAAAAATGTAAGCGATTTTTATTTCAAAAGTGTTACAGAGAACAAGAAAATTTCAGGTTTTCGTGATATAATAGAAGTCTGTATATAAGGAGGTAAATCATGGAGTTAGTGCATGGAATTTCAACACATTTTATCCAATCAAAAAAGTTTAAAACAAACAAAATTACCGTGCGTTTTACCGCTCCATTATCCCTCGATACGATTGCAGGTCGCATGTTGAGTGCGAGTATGCTAGAGACTGCTAATCTGATGTACCCTACTTCTCAAGCTTTGAGGAGACACTTGGCCGGTCTATACGGTACAGATATGTCAACCAATTGTTTCAGAAGAGGGCAAAGCCACATTATAGAATTGACATTTACCTATGTTCGTGATGAGTTTTTAAGTAGGAAAAATGTGCTAACTTCTCAGGTTTTGGAACTTGTAAAAGAAACTCTTTTTTCACCCGTAGTAGTTGATAATGGGTTTGATCCGGCCTTATTTGAAATTGAGAAAAGCCAATTGCTAGCAAGTTTAGCAGCTGATATGGATGATTCTTTTTATTTTTCACATAAAGAATTAGATAAATTATTTTTTCATGATGAACGTCTCCAATTGGAATATAGTGATTTACGAAATCGTATTTTAGCTGAAACTCCACAGAGTTCTTATTCTTGTTTCCAAGAATTTTTGGCCAGTGATCGAATAGATTTCTTTTTCCTAGGTGATTTTAATGAGGTTGAAATTCAAAATGTATTAGAAACATTTGGCTTTAAAGGTCGAAAAGGAGATGTGAAGGTTCAGTATTGTCAACCTTATTCTAATATCCTTCAGGAAGGTATGGTTCGGAAAAATGTGGGACAATCCATTTTGGAATTAGGTTATTATTGCCCTTATGAATATGGTGATGAGCAACATTTAACCATGATTGTAATGAATGGTTTACTTGGTGGATTTGCTCACTCTAAGCTCTTTACAAATGTCCGTGAAAATGCTGGATTAGCTTATACCATTTTAAGTCAACTCGATTTGTTTAGTGGATTCTTGAGGATGTATGCTGGTATCAATCGAGAAAATCGTAACCAGGCTCGTAAAATGATGAATAATCAACTGCTTGATTTAAAAAAAGGTTATTTTACAGAGCTTGAGTTAGAGCAGACCAAGGAAATGATTCGTCGGTCTTTGTTACTTTCTCAAGATAATCAAGGTTCATTGATTGAACGTGCTTATCAAAATGCCTTACTTGGGAAATCTTCAGCAGACTTTAAAAGTTGGATTGCAAAACTCGAGCAAGTTGACAAAGATGCTATTTGTAGAGCAGCTAATAATGTGAAACTACAGGCGATTTACTTTATGGAAGGAATAGAATGACAAAGGTTGTTTTTGAAGAAAAATACTATCCAGCTGTAAAAGAAATGATTTATCGAACTCGTTTGGCCAACGGATTGACAGTTGCTCTTTTGCCTAAAAAGGAATTTAAAGAGGTTTATGGGAGTGTAACTGTACAATTTGGTTCGGTAGATACGCTTGTCACAGAAGTTGACGGAGATGTAAAAGAATATCCTGCAGGAATTGCTCATTTTCTTGAACATAAATTATTTGAGAGAGAAGATTCTAGCGATTTGATGTCGGCTTTTACGAGTCTAGGTGCAGATAGTAATGCCTTTACAAGCTTTACAAAAACAAGCTATCTTTTTTCAGCAACGGATCATTTTTTAGAAAATTTAGATTTACTTGATGAATTGGTAACATCAGCACATTTTACTGAAGATTCCATTTTAAGAGAGCAGGATATTATTCAGCAAGAACGAGAAATGTATCAAGATGATCCAGATTCGTGTTTATTCTTTTCAACCTTAGCGAATTTGTATCCAGGTACACCTTTAGCGACGGATATAGTTGGAAGTGAGGAGTCCATTTCCCAAATAAATCTAACTAATTTGCAAGAAAATTTTACAAGATTTTACAAACCTGTAAACATGTCTCTGTTTTTAGTTGGTGATTTTGATGTAGAGCAAGTACAGGACCATTTTGAAAGAAAAGAATTGAAAGATTTAGATGTTCAGGAAGTAGCAAGAGAAAAGTTGCTTTTACAAGATGTAAAACCAACAGATAGTATGAGAATGGAAGTATCTTCTCCCAAACTAGCGATTGGAGTTAGAGGTAAGCGAGGAGTTTCTGAGGCGGATTGCTATCGACATCATATTTTATTAAAATTATTGTTTGCAATGATGTTTGGTTGGACTTCGGATCGTTTTCAAAAGTTATATGAATCAGGTAAAATAGATGCGTCCCTATCTCTTGAAATTGAAGTAACAAGTCGCTTTCATTTTGTTATGTTGACAATGGATACGAAAGAGCCAGTTGCTTTATCTCATCAATTTAGGAAGGCCATTCGTAATTTTAAAAAGGATTTAGATATTACAGAGGAACATTTAGATATTATAAAAAGAGAGATGTTTGGAGAATTTTTCAGTAGCATGAACTCTCTTGAATTGCTTGCAATGCAATATGATGCTTTTGAAAATGGTGAGACAATTTTTGATTTGCCGAAGATTTTACAGGAAATTACTTTAGAGGATGTCCTTGAAGCGGGGCATCACTTAATAGATGAAGGGGATATAGTTGATTTTACAATATTCCCATCGTAGTAACCTATCATAATAGATACTAGAAAGAAGGGATGACAAGTATGAGGAAAAAAACAATTGGAGAGGTTTTACGATTAGCTAGAATCAATCAGGGATTGAGTTTAGATGAATTGCAGAAAAAAACAGAAATCCAGTTAGATATGTTGGAAGCAATGGAAGCAGACGATTTTGATCAACTTCCAAGTCCTTTTTACACGCGTTCTTTCTTGAGAAAATATGCATGGGCTGTTGAGTTAGATGATCAAATTGTTTTGGATGCTTATGATTCTGGGAGTATGATTACTTATGAGGAAGTAGATGTTGATGAAGACGAGTTGACAGGTCGTAGACGTTCGAGTAAGAAAAAGAAGAAAAAAACATCATTTTTACCTTTATTTTATTTTATACTTTTTGCTTTATCGATTTTAATTTTTGTGACCTATTATGTTTGGAACTATATTCAAACTCAACCAGAGGGGCCTTCTCTTTCTAATTACAGTGTGGTTCAATCAACAAGTTCAATAAGTTCAACTAGCTCTGTTCCCCACTCTTCAAGTAGTAGTTCATCTAGCAGTTCTTCTAGTGTAGAATCAACTATAAGTGTATCAGGCGAAGGAAATCATGTAGAAATCGCTTATAAGACAAGTAAGGAAACAGTTAAATTGCAATTGGCAGTTTCAGATGTTACAAGTTGGGTCAGCGTTTCAGAAAGCGAACTTGAGGGCGGTGTAACCTTATCACCGGATAATAAAAGTGCAGAAGCAACCGTTTCAACTAAAAGTCCTGTAACCATTACGTTAGGTGTTGTAAAAGGTGTTACTTTGACAGTAGATAATCAGACTGTTGATTTATCGAAGTTAACAGCTCAAACTGGACAAATCACTGTAACCTTTACTAAAAATTAAGGAAAAACGAATGAAAAAAGAACAAATTCCCAATCTCTTAACAATAGGTCGAATTCTCTTTATACCTATTTTTATCTTTATTTTAACGATAGGAAATTCGATAGAGAGTCATATAGTGGCAGCTATTATCTTTGCTATTGCCAGTATTACAGATTATTTAGACGGATATTTAGCTCGTAAATGGAATGTAGTCAGTAATTTCGGTAAATTTGCAGATCCTATGGCGGATAAGTTACTAGTTATGTCGGCTTTTATTATGTTGATTGAGTTAGGTATGGCTCCAGCTTGGATTGTTGCAGTAATCATCTGTCGTGAGTTGGCTGTTACAGGTTTAAGACTATTACTGGTTGAAACTGGTGGGACAGTTTTAGCAGCAGCAATGCCTGGAAAAATTAAAACTTTTAGTCAGATGTTTGCCATTATTTTCTTGCTATTACATTGGACTTTGCTTGGTCAAGTTCTACTTTATGTGGCCTTGTTTTTCACTATCTACTCTGGCTATGATTATTTCAAGGGTAGTGCCTATGTATTTAAAGGGACATTTGGTTCGAAATGAAATCAATAATTGATGTAAAAAATCTTTCTTTTCGTTATAAGGAAAGTCAAGAATACTATGATGTGAAGGATATTACGTTTCACGTGAAACGTGGAGAATGGCTTTCGATTGTAGGGCATAATGGTAGTGGTAAATCAACGACGGTTCGATTAATTGATGGCTTACTGGAAGCAGAATCTGGAGAGATTGTAATAGATGGTCAACGGTTGACTGAGGAAAATGTTTGGAAAATACGTCGTCAAATCGGTATGGTTTTTCAAAATCCAGACAATCAATTTGTTGGAGCGACTGTTGAAGATGATGTAGCCTTTGGTTTGGAAAATCAGGGTCTTTCTCGTCAAGAAATGAAAAAGAGAGTGGAGGAAGCTCTAGATTTGGTTGGCATGTTGGACTTTAAAAAGAGAGAGCCGGCGCGTCTATCAGGTGGCCAAAAACAACGTGTGGCCATTGCAGGTGTTGTAGCCCTAAGACCAGCTATTTTAATCTTAGATGAAGCAACGAGTATGTTGGACCCTGAGGGGCGTAGAGAACTGATTGAGACAGTACAGGGAATTCGGAAAGACTATGATATGACGGTCATTTCTATTACCCATGATTTGGAAGAAGTTGCCATGAGTGACCGCGTATTGGTCATGAAAAAAGGGGAAATTGAATCAACTAGTAGCCCAAGAGAACTTTTCTCTCGAAATGATTTAGATCAAATTGGATTAGACGATCCTTTTGCCAATCAAGTAAAATATTCTTTGAGCCAGAATGGCTATGATTTACCTGAAAATTATTTGACAGAAAGTGAGCTAGAGGATAAATTATGGGAATTGCTCTAGAAAATGTGAGTTTTACATATCAAGAAGGGACTCCCTTAGCTTCAACAGCTTTGTCGGATGTTTCTTTGACGATTGAAGATGGTTCTTATACGGCTTTAATTGGGCACACAGGTAGTGGTAAATCAACTATTTTACAACTCTTAAATGGTTTATTGGTGCCAAGTCAAGGGAGTGTGAGGGTTTTTGATACCTTAATCACCTCGACTTCTAAAAATAAAGATATTCGTCAAATTAGAAAACAGGTTGGCTTGGTATTTCAGTTTGCTGAAAATCAGATTTTTGAAGAAACGGTTTTGAAAGACGTTGCTTTTGGACCGCAAAATTTTGGAGTTTCTGAGGAAGATGCGGAGCAGATTGCGCGTGAGAAACTGGCTTTGGTTGGAATTGATGAATCACTTTTTAATCGTAGTCCGTTTGAGTTGTCTGGTGGACAAATGAGACGTGTCGCCATTGCAGGCATACTTGCCATGGAACCAGCTATATTAGTCTTAGATGAGCCAACAGCTGGTCTAGATCCTCTAGGGAGAAAAGAGTTGATGACCCTGTTCAGAAAACTCCACCAGTCAGGGATGACCATCGTCTTGGTAACACATTTGATGGATGATGTTGCTGAACATGCGAATCAAGTCTATGTGATGGAAAAGGGACGTCTAGTTAAGGGTGGTAAGCCAAGTGATGTCTTTCAAGATGTTGTCTTTATGGAAGAAGTGCAGTTGGGAGTACCTAAAATTACGGCCTTTTGTAAACGATTGGCTGATAGAGGCGTGTCATTTAAACGATTACCGATTAAGATAGAGGAGTTCAAGGAGTCGCTAAATGGATAGTATGATTTTAGGGCGTTATATCCCAGGGGATTCGATTGTTCACCGATTGGATCCACGTAGCAAATTGCTTGCTATGATGCTACTGATTTTGATTGTGTTTTGGGCTAATAACCCCTTGACGAATCTGATTCTTTTTATAGCGACAGGGATATTTATTGCCTTGTCAGGAGTATCTCTTTCATTTTTTATTCAGGGCTTGAAGTCTATGTTTTTCTTGATTGCCTTCACAACTATTTTTCAACTATTTTTCATTTCTAATGGGAATGTTTTATTTGAGTTTTCGTTTGTGAGAATCACGGATTATGCTTTGCAACAAGCTGGAATTATTTTTTGTCGTTTTGTATTGATTATTTTCTTTTCAACTTTGTTAACCTTAACGACCATGCCCTTAAGTTTAGCATCAGCTGTCGAAGCTTTGTTAGCGCCTTTAAAGCGTGTGAAAGTTCCAGTTCATGAAATTGGATTGATGCTGTCCATGAGTCTACGTTTTGTCCCAACATTAATGGATGATACGACGCGGATTATGAATGCGCAGAAAGCGCGTGGAGTGGATTTTGGTGAAGGAAGCATTGTTCAAAAAGTAAAGGCGATGATTCCCATTTTGATTCCTCTTTTTGCAACAAGTTTAAAACGTGCGGATTCCTTGGCTATCGCTATGGAAGCGCGTGGTTATCAGGGTGGAAAAGGCAGAAGTCAATACCGACAATTGAAATGGACTCTAAAGGATACGCTGACCATTCTTGTTATTATCGTACTTGGTTGTTGCTTATTTTTCTTAAAATCTTAGTAGCTTTCAGGAATTGATAAAAAAGTTACTGTAACAGTTCTTGATATAAAGGTAGGGATATGAACCGTTTTAAAAAATCAAAATATGTCATTATTGTTTTTGTCACTGTTCTGCTTGTCTCAGCTCTCTTAGCGACGACTTATTCAAGTACAATTGTGACAAAATTAGGAGATGGAATCTTATTGGTTGATAGGGTTGTGCAAAAACCTTTTCGGTGGTTTGATTCTGTCAAATCAGATTTGGCTCATTTGACACGAGCATATAATGAAAATGAAAGTTTGAAGAAACAGCTTTACCAGTTAGAAGTCAAATCAAATGAGGCGGAAAGTTTAAAGACGGAAAATGAACAACTGCGTCAATTGCTTGATATGAAGTCTAAATTGCAAGCCACAAAGACTTTGGCAGCAGATGTTATTATGCGTTCTCCGGTATCTTGGAAGCAGGAGTTGACCTTGGATGCAGGTAGATCAAAAGGTGCTTCTGAGAATATGTTAGTAATTGCAAACGGTGGTTTGATTGGGAGTGTTTCAAAAGTGGAGGACAACTCTACTATGGTCAACCTTCTGACAAATACGGAAAATGCTGATAAGATTTCTGTTAAAATTCAACACGGCACTACCACAATTTATGGTATTATTGTTGGCTACGACAAGGAAAATGAAGTTCTTAAAATTAGCCAATTAAATAGTAATAGCGATATTAGTTCAGGCGATAAGGTGACAACGGGTGGATTAGGAAACTTTAATGTTGCGGATATTCCTGTTGGTGAAGTGGTTGCCACAACGCATAGTACAGACTATTTGACACGAGAAGTAACTGTTAAATTGAGTGCAGATACTCATAATGTGGATGTGATAGAATTAGTGGGGAATTCATAATGAGACAGTTGAAGCAGGTTGGAGTATTTTTATTGCTTCCTTTCTTTGTTCTAATTGACGCCCATATTAGCCAGCTTCTGGGCTCATTTTTCCCCCATGTACATTTGGCTAGTCATTTTCTGTTTCTATTTCTCTTATTTGAGACGATAGAAGTATCAGAGTATCTCTATCTAGTCTATTGTTTTGTTATAGGCTTGGTTTATGATGTTTACTTTTTCCATCTAATAGGGATTGCAACTCTCTTATTTATCTTATTGGGAGCCTTCCTTCATAAATTGAATAGTGTTATTTTGTTGAATCGTTGGACAAGAATGCTAGCTATGATTGTGCTGACATTCCTGTTTGAAATGGGTAGTTATCTTTTGGCTTTTATGGTAGGGTTGACAGTAGATAGCATGTCGATTTTTATAGTCTATAGCTTGGTACCGACGATGATTTTAAATTTTTTATGGATTACTGTTTTTCAATTTATTTTTGAAAAATATTATCTATAAGAACGACATATAAATGTAACAAAGGCGTAATGTTTATTGGAATTTTTTTTGGTATACTAGTATTGTCTTAAACAGAAGGAGTATTTATTAGCCATGAAGAAAAAAATCTTAGCCTCGCTTTTATTAAGTACAGTAATGGTTTCCCAGGCAGCAGTATTGACGACTGCCCATGCAGAAACGACTGATGACAAAATTGCTGCTCAAGATAATAAAATTAGTAATTTAACAGCACAACAAGAAGAAGCACAAAAACAAGTTGATCAAATTCAGGAGCAAGTATCTGCGATTCAAGCAGAGCAATCTAACTTGCAATCTGAAAATGATAGATTACAAGCAGAATCTAAGAAACTCGAGGGTGAGATTACAGAACTTTCCAAAAACATTGTTTCTCGTAACCAATCTTTGGAAAAACAAGCTCGTAGTGCTCAAACAAATGGAGCTGCAACTAGCTATATCAATACCATTGTAAACTCAAAATCAATTACAGAAGCTATTTCACGTGTTACTGCAATGAGTGAAATCGTATCTGCGAACAACAAAATGTTAGAACAACAAAAGGCAGATAAAAAAGCTATTTCTGAAAAACAAGTAGCAAATAATGATGCTATCAATACTGTAATTGCTAATCAACAAAAATTAGCTGATGATGCTCAAGCATTGACTACGAAACAGGCAGAACTAAAGGCTGCTGAATTGAGTCTTGCTGCTGAGAAAGCGACAGCTGAAGGGGAAAAAGCAAGTCTATTAGAGCAAAAAGCAGCAGCTGAGGCAGAGGCTCGTGCAGCTGCGGCAGCAGAAGCAGCTTATAAGGCAAAACAAGTAAGTCAACAACAAACAGTTGTTGCTTCTGGAAATACGACTTTTGCAGCACAGGTTCAAGCTGTAGCTTCTTCGGAATCAACAACATATACTCCTGTGGCAGTCAAACAACGCCCAACATACAGTACAAATGCTTCAACTTATCCAATTGGTGAATGTACATGGGGAGTTAAAACATTAGCACCTTGGGCTGGAGACTATTGGGGTAATGGAGCACAGTGGGCCACAAGTGCAGCAGCAGCAGGTTTCCGTACAGGTTCAACACCTCAAGTTGGAGCAATTGCATGTTGGAACGATGGTGGATATGGTCACGTAGCGGTTGTTACAGCTGTTGAATCAACAACACGTATCCAAGTATCAGAATCAAATTATGCTGGGAATCGTACAATTGGAAATCACCGTGGATGGTTCAATCCAACAACGACTTCTGAAGGTTTTGTAACATATATTTATGCAGACTAATTATAGAGGGACTCGAATAGAGCCCTCTTTTCAGATTTTACCAGAGACAATAACTATTAAAAATCCCATCAAAATAGCTTGAAAATATCGAAAAAGTATGGTAGAATAAAAATTGTCGTATGAACGATAATACTCATTCTTGATGAATTGTGAAGCAGTTGCCCTTGGGTCGTTTTGCGAGTTGAAGTCAAGAAGAGGAAAAAACAAAAAGGAGAAATACTCATGGCAGTAATTTCAATGAAACAACTTCTTGAGGCTGGTGTACACTTTGGTCACCAAACTCGTCGCTGGAACCCTAAGATGGCTAAGTACATCTTTACTGAACGTAACGGAATCCACGTTATCGACTTGCAACAAACTGTAAAATATGCTGACCAAGCATACGACTTCATGCGTGATGCAGCAGCTAACGATGCAGTTGTATTGTTCGTTGGTACTAAGAAACAAGCAGCTGATGCAGTTGCTGAAGAAGCAGTACGTTCAGGTCAATACTTCATCAACCACCGTTGGTTGGGTGGAACTCTTACAAACTGGGGAACAATCCAAAAACGTATCGCTCGTTTGAAAGAAATCAAACGTATGGAAGAAGATGGAACTTTCGAAGTTCTTCCTAAGAAAGAAGTTGCACTTCTTAACAAACAACGTGCGCGTCTTGAAAAATTCTTGGGTGGTATCGAAGATATGCCTCGTATCCCAGATGTGATGTACGTAGTTGACCCACATAAAGAGCAAATCGCTGTTAAAGAAGCTAAAAAATTGGGAATCCCAGTTGTAGCGATGGTTGACACAAATACTGATCCAGATGATATTGATGTAATCATCCCAGCTAACGATGACGCTATCCGTGCTGTTAAATTGATCACAGCTAAATTGGCTGACGCTATCATCGAAGGACGTCAAGGTGAGGATGCAGTAGCAGTTGAAGCAGAATTTGCAGCTTCAGAAACTCAAGCAGATTCAATTGAAGAAATCGTTGAAGTTGTAGAAGGCGACAACGCTTAATTTATATAAATAGTAATTACCTAGGAGGGCGGGGCTTAGCCCGGCTCTCCTATTTTTAAAAAATATAGGAGAATCAAAATGGCAGAAATTACAGCTAAACTTGTAAAAGAGTTGCGTGAAAAATCTGGTGCCGGTGTTATGGACGCTAAAAAAGCGCTTGTAGAAACAGACGGTGACATCGAAAAAGCGATTGAATTGCTTCGTGAAAAAGGTATGGCTAAGGCAGCTAAGAAAGCTGACCGTGTTGCTGCAGAAGGTTTGACTGGTGTTTATGTTGACGGTAACATTGCAGCAGTTGTTGAAGTAAATGCTGAAACTGACTTCGTTGCGAAAAACGCTCAATTTGTTGAGTTAGTAAACGCAACAGCTAAAGCAATCGTTGAAGGAAAACCAGCTAACAACGAAGAAGCTCTTGCTTTGACAATGCCTTCAGGTGAAACTCTTGAAGCTGCATACGTATCTGCAACAGCAACTATCGGAGAAAAAATCTCATTCCGTCGCTTTGCATTGATTGAAAAAACAGACGCACAACACTTTGGAGCTTACCAACATAACGGTGGACGTATCGGTGTTATCTCTGTAATCGAAGGTGGAGACGAAGCACTTGCTAAACAAATTTCAATGCACATCGCAGCGATGAAACCAACAGTTCTTTCATACAAAGAATTGGATGAGCAATTTGTTAAAGATGAGTTGGCACAATTGAACCACGTTATCGACCAAGATAACGAAAGTCGTGCAATGGTTAACAAACCAGCTCTTCCACACTTGAAGTATGGATCAAAAGCACAATTGACTGATGAAGTGATTGCTCAAGCTGAAGCTGACATCAAAGCTGAGTTGGCTGCAGAAGGCAAACCAGAAAAAATCTGGGACAAAATTATCCCAGGTAAAATGGATCGCTTCATGCTTGACAACACTAAAGTTGACCAAGCTTATACACTTCTTGCACAAGTTTACATCATGGATGACAGCAAGACAGTTGAAGCATACCTTGAATCAGTTAACGCTTCAGTAGTTGAGTTCGCTCGCTTTGAAGTTGGTGAAGGTATTGAGAAAGCTGCAAACGACTTTGAAGCTGAAGTTGCAGCTACAATGGCAGCAGCCTTGAATAACTAATTATAGAAAGGAAGTAAATTTGCTTCCTTTTTTCTATGCAGTCGATCCTTATAGGGAGAGCTTCCTATTTTCAAGGTAAAAATAAAAAGCCCTATAATAAGGGCCAATTGTATTTAGGAGACTAAACTTCAAATTCATAGAGTGCTGTAGAGAGATAACGTTCACCGTTATCTGGTGCTAGAGCAAGGATTTTTTTACCTGTACCTAATTTTTTGGCAATCTCGATGGCTCCGTAGATAGCTGCAGCTGAGGAAATCCCTACAAGGAAGCCTTCTTTTCCACCAATTTCACGTCCGAGTGCAAGAGCATCATCTGATGTTACACGAACGATACCATCATAGGCTTTAGTATCAAGTGTATCAGGAATAAATCCAGCTGAGATACCTTGAATTTTGTGAGGACCAGGTTTTTCACCAGATAGAATAGCAGATTCATCAGCTTCCACTGCATAAACTTGAATGTTTGAATTTGCTGATTTGAGTGCATGAGAAACACCAGAAATCGTTCCACCGGTACCCACTCCAGCAACAAAGGCATCTAGTCCATCTTTACCGAAAGCAGCTAGTATTTCAGCTCCTGTTGTTCTTTCGTGTACTTCTGGATTAGCTGGATTGTCAAATTGAAGAGGAAGGAAGCCATCACGTTCAGCAGCGATTTCTTGAGCCTTAGCAATAGCACCCTTCATTCCTTCGCTACCAGGCGTAAGGACGAGTTCAGCACCATAGGCTTGGATAATCTTACGGCGTTCTACACTCATAGTTTCAGGCATAACGATGACAACTTTATACCCTTTAGCAGCCCCTACCCATGAAAGTCCAATACCAGTGTTTCCACTTGTTGCTTCAACAATAGTAGAACCAGGTTTCAGAATACCATCTTGTTCAGCTTTTTCAATCATGCTAAGGGCAATACGGTCTTTTACAGATGAACCAGGATTAAATGCTTCAAGTTTTACATAGACATCTGCAGCACCTTCTGGCACAATGTTGTTGAGTCTAACAATCGGTGTTTGACCGACTAGTTCAGTAATGTTGTTATAAATAGACATATGAATACCTCTTTGTATAAGATATTTCTAGTATAACGCTATCTATACCATTTGTAAAATATAGAAATCCTATCGAAGTGATAGGATTTTTTTATATCACAGGTCTAAGCCATTAATTTTTAAGCGATTGTGTTCAGCTAATTCTAGTAAATAGGTGTAAAGGAAAACGATATCAGGTTTCGTTTGAATTGCTTCATTTTCTAGTATATTTTGGTACGCATCTTTTTATTTTGCTAATTAAAGTAGCGGTGGAAATATCAGTGAAACACTGTATTATCTATTGTTTACACTAGGTTTACAGGAACCTCAACTTCGCGTAAACCTTGATCAGTTAAAGTGACTTTTCCATTAAAAAATTCTACCAGTGCAGCTTTAATAGTTTCTTTTTCTTCTTTATCAACATAAATCATCGTATCGACTTGATCTGTAAAGTTTGTATCCAGCTCCATGAGATTATGTTCTTTAAGAAAGTTACTGTACTCTTGGTACTGAGCATAAGACATTTGAATAGCAATGCCCGCCTGTTCCTTTATTTCAATGATGCCAATTTCTTTGACAGCTAAGGCGACACTGCCGGCGTAAGCACGAATTAGTCCTCCAGCGCCTAGTTTAATACCACCAAAGTAGCGTGTCACAACCACACAGACATTGGTGAGATTGTGATTTTCTAGTACCCCAAGCATGGGAACACCAGCAGTACCACTAGGCTCACCATCATCACTTGTACGTTTAATTTCACTACGTTCTCCAATAATAAAGGCAGAGCAGTTATGTGTCGCTTTGTAGTGTTCTTTTTTGATGGCAGTAATGAAGTCACGAGCCTCTTCTTCGCTATAAACACGCTTGGCATGGCAGATAAAGCGAGATTTTTTGATTTCTTCTTGGACTTGACCGTCCTCTTTAATTGTTCTAAATTCCATGATTTAATTGTACTAAAAAATCATCTAAAGTGCTAGTTTTTACGAATAAAGAAGTATGAAAGTAAATCCAAATTATCTCGGTCGTTTATTTACTGAGAATGAATTAACAGAAGAAGAACGTCAGTTGGCGGAGAAACTTCCAGCAATGAGAAAGGAGAAGGGGAAACTTTTCTGTCAACGTTGTAATAGTACTGTTCTAGAAGAATGGTATTTGCCCATCGGTGCTTACTATTGTCGAGAGTGCTTGCTGATGAAGCGAGTCAGAAGTGATCAAACTTTATACTATTTTCCGCAGGAGGATTTTCCGAAGCAAGATGTTCTCAAATGGCGCGGCCAATTAACTCCTTTTCAAGAGAAGGTGTCAGAGGGACTACTTCAAGCAGTAGACAAGCAAAAGCCAACCTTAGTTCATGCGGTAACAGGAGCTGGAAAGACAGAAATGATTTATCAAGTAGTGGTTAAAGTGATTAATGGAGGTGGTGCAGTGTGTTTGGCTAGTCCTCGCATAGATGTTTGTTTGGAGCTGTATAAGCGCCTGCAAGATGATTTTGCTTGCGAGATATCTTTACTACACGGAGAATCAGAGCCGTATTTTCGAACACCACTAGTTGTTGCGACGACCCATCAGTTATTGAAGTTTTATCAAGCTTTTGATTTGCTGATAGTGGATGAAGTAGATGCCTTTCCTTATGTTGACAATCCCACGCTCTACCATGCTGTCAAGAATAGTGTAAAGGAGAATGGATTGAGAATCTTTTTAACAGCGACTTCGACAGATGAGTTAGATAGGAAAGTCCGTTTAGGAGAACTAAAAAGATTGAGCTTACCGAGACGGTTTCATGGAAATCCGTTGATTATTCCAAAACCAATTTGGTTATCGGATTTTAATCGCTACTTAGATAAGAAGTGTTTGTCGCCAAAGTTAAAGTCCTATATTGATAAGCAGAGAAAGACAGGTTATCCGTTACTTATTTTTGCTTCAGAAATTAAGAAAGGGGAGCAGTTAAAAGAAATCTTACAGGAGCAATTTCCAAATGAGAAAATTGGCTTTGTATCTTCTGTAACAGAGGATCGATTAGAGCAAGTACAAGCTTTTCGAGATGGGGAGCTGACAATACTTATCAGTACGACAATCTTGGAGCGTGGAGTTACATTCCCTTGTGTGGATGTTTTCGTAGTAGAGGCTAATCATCGTTTGTTTACCAAGTCTAGTTTGATTCAAATTGGTGGACGAGTTGGACGAAGTATGGATAGACCGACAGGAGATTTGCTTTTCTTCCATGATGGGTTAAATGCTTCAATTAAGAAGGCGATTAAGGAAATTCAGATGATGAATAAGGAGGCTGGTCTATGAAGTGCTTGTTATGTGAGCAGACTATGAAGACTGTTTTAACTTTTAGTAGTCTCTTACTTCTGAAGAATGATGCCTCCTGTCTTTGTTTAGATTGTGATTCTACTTTTGAGAGGATTGGAGAAGAGCACTGTCCAAACTGTATGAAAATAGGATTGTCAACAAAGTGTCAAGGTTGTCAATTTTGGTGTAAAGAAGGAGTTGAAGTCAGTCATAGAGCGATTTTTACTTACAATCAAGCTATGAAGGATTTTTTCAGTCGGTATAAGTTTGATGGAGACTTCCTTTTAAGAAAAGTGTTTGCTTCAGTTTTAAGTGAGGAGTTAAAAAAGTACAAAGAGTATCAATTTGTAGTCATTCCCCTAAGTCCTGATAGATATGTTAACAGAGGATTTAATCAGGTTGAGGGCTTGGTAGAGGCAGCAGGTTTTTCGTATCTGGATTTACTAGGGAAAAGAGAAGAGAGAGCCAGTTCTTCTAAAAATCGTTCAGAACGCTTGGGGACAGAACTTCCTTTCTTTATAAAAAGTGGAGTCACTATTCCTAAAAAAATCCTACTTATAGATGATATCTATACTACAGGAGCAACTATAAATCGTGTCAAGAAACTGTTGGAAGAAGCTGGTGCTAAGGATGTAAAAACATTTTCCCTTGTAAGATGAGGAAAAAATTTGCAAAAATAGAATGAAAGCGTTATAATAAAATCATAAAAACAAAAATGTTTAGAAAGAAGGTACTCATATGATTAAATATAGTATACGTGGTGAAAACCTAGAAGTAACAGAAGCAATTCGTGATTATGTAGTTTCTAAACTCGAAAAGATCGAAAAGTATTTTCAAGCTGAACAAGAGTTGGATGCTCGAGTTAACTTGAAGGTGTATCGTGAAAAAACTGCTAAAGTGGAAGTAACGATTCCGCTTGGCTCTATTACTCTTCGTGCAGAAGATGTATCTCAAGATATGTATGGTTCAATTGACCTTGTAACTGATAAAATTGAACGTCAGATTCGTAAAAATAAAACAAAAATCGAGCGTAAAAATAAAAATAAGGTAGCAACTGGTCAATTATTTACAGATGCTTTGGTGGAAGATTCAAATGTTGTCCAGTCTAAAGTTGTTCGTTCAAAACAAATTGATTTAAAACCAATGGATTTGGAAGAAGCAATTCTACAAATGGATTTATTGGGGCATGATTTCTTTATCTATGTGGATGTTGAAGATCAGACAACCAATGTGATTTATCGTCGTGAGGATGGCGAAATTGGTTTGTTAGAGGTTAAAGAATCTTAATTTCAATATGTGTAAAGGTAGGTTTACTGAATTGTAAACTACCTTTTTCTTATAATTGATAGAATTACTGATTACACTTTTAAAAAGTCGCTTTTTGAGGGGTATTATGGTATAATGGGTGCCAAGAGGTTTTGAATGAAAAAATTTTATGTAAGTCCAATTTTTCCTATTCTAGTAGGATTGATTGCGTTTGGAGTCTTATCCACTTTCATTATTTTTGTTAATAATAATCTGTTGACGGTTTTAATTTTGTTTCTTTTTGTAGGAGGCTATGTTTTTTTATTTAAGAAACTGAGAGTGCATTATACAAGGAGTGATGTAGAACAGATACAGTATGTAAACCACCAAGCGGAAGAAAGTTTGACAGCTCTATTGGAACAGATGCCTGTAGGTGTTATGAAATTGAATTTATCTTCTGGAGAGGTTGAGTGGTTTAATCCCTATGCTGAATTGATTTTGACCAAGGAAGATGGCGATTTTGATTTAGAAGCTGTTCAAACGATTATCAAGGCTTCAGTAGGAAATCCGTCTACTTATGCTAAGCTGGGTGAGAAGCGTTATGCTGTTCATATGGATTCTTCTTCCGGTGTTTTGTATTTTGTAGATGTATCCAGGGAGCAAGCCATAACAGATGAATTAGTAACGAGTCGACCAGTGATTGGAGTTGTGTCTGTGGATAATTATGATGATTTGGAGGATGCAACTTCTGAGTCAGATATTAGTCAAATCAATAGTTTTGTAGCTAATTTTATATCAGAGTTTTCAGAAAAATACATGATGTTTTCTCGTCGGGTAAGTATGGATCGATTTTATCTATTTACTGACTATACGGTGCTTGAGGGCTTGATGAATGATAAATTTTCTGTTATTGATGCTTTCAGAGAAGAGTCGAAACAGAGGCAGTTGCCCTTGACCTTAAGTATGGGATTTTCTTATGGCGATGGAAATCATGATGAAATAGGGAAAGTTGCTTTGCTCAACTTGAACTTGGCTGAAGTACGTGGTGGCGACCAGGTGGTTGTCAAGGAGAATGATGAAACGAAAAATCCAGTCTACTTTGGCGGTGGGTCGGCTGCGTCCATCAAGCGCACTCGTACCCGTACTCGATCAATGATGACAGCCATATCTGATAAGATTCGTAGTGTGGATCAAGTGTTTGTAGTTGGGCATAGAAATTTAGATATGGATGCTTTGGGCTCTGCTGTAGGTATGCAGTTGTTCGCCAGCAATGTGATTGAAAATAGCTATGCTCTTTATGACGAAGAACAAATGTCTCCAGATATTGAACGAGCTGTTTCATTCTTAGAAAAAGAAGGAGTTACGAAGTTGTTGTCTGTTAAGGATGCAATGGGGATGGTGACCAATCGTTCTTTGTTGATTCTTGTAGACCATTCAAAGACAGCCTTAACATTATCAAAAGAATTTTATGATTTATTTACCCAAACTATTGTTATTGACCACCACAGAAGGGATCAGGATTTTCCAGATAATGCAGTTATCACTTATATCGAAAGTGGTGCAAGTAGTGCCAGTGAGTTGATAACGGAGTTGATTCAGTTCCAAAATTCTAAGAAAAATCGTTTGAGTCGTATGCAAGCAAGTGTCTTGATGGCTGGTATGATGTTGGATACTAAAAATTTCACCTCACGAGTGACTAGTCGGACATTTGATGTTGCTAGCTATCTCAGAACGCGCGGAAGTGATAGTGTTGCTATCCAAGAAATCGCTGCGACAGATTTTGAAGAATATCGTGAGGTCAATGAACTGATTTTACAGGGGCGTAAATTAGGTTCAGATGTACTAATAGCAGAGGCTAAGGACACGAAATGCTATGATACAGTTGTTATTAGTAAGGCAGCAGATGCCATGTTAGCTATGTCAGGTATTGAAGCGAGTTTTGTTCTTGCGAAAAATACACAAGGCTTTATATCCATCTCAGCTCGGAGTCGTAGTAAACTGAATGTGCAACGGATTATGGAAGAGTTAGGCGGTGGAGGTCACTTTAATTTGGCAGCAGCTCAAATTAAAGATTTAACCTTGTCAGAAGCAGGTGAAAAACTGACAGAAATTGTATTAAATGAAATAAAGGAAAAGGAGAAAGAAGAATGAAAGTAATCTTTTTAGCAGATGTTAAAGGAAAAGGTAAAAAAGGCGAAATTAAGGAAGTACCAACAGGGTATGCGCAAAACTTTCTTATCAAAAAGAACCTAGCAAAAGAAGCGACTGCTCAAGCTGTAGGTGAACTTCGTGGTAAACAAAAATCTGAAGAGAAAGCTCACGCTGAGATGATTGCAGAAGCAAAAGCAATTAAAGCCCAGCTTGAAGCAGAAGAAACGGTTGTAGAATTTGTTGAAAAAGTTGGTCCAGATGGTCGTACCTTTGGTTCTATTACCAATAAGAAGATTGCAGAAGAATTGCAAAAGCAATTTGGAATTAAGATTGATAAACGTCATATTCAAGTACAAGCTCCGATTCGAGCGGTTGGTTTGATTGATGTGCCAGTGAAAATCTATCAAGATATCACAAGTGTAATCAATCTTCGTGTGAAAGAAGGATAAGTTTACACCTTCTTGACAAGATTGTAAAAGGAAGGGAAGTCTGATGGCAGAAGTAGAAGAGTTACGAGTACAACCTCAAGATATCTTAGCTGAACAATCCGTTTTGGGGGCTATCTTTATTGATGAGAGTAAGCTTGTTTTTGTGCGAGAATATATTGAGTCTCGGGACTTTTTTAAGTATGCCCATCGTTTGATTTTCCAAGCTATGGTCGATTTATCCGATCGTGGTGATGCTATAGATGCAACAACGGTTCGTACTATTCTTGATAATCAAGGCGATTTGCAGAATATTGGTGGCTTGTCTTACTTGGTTGAGATTGTCAATTCTGTGCCAACTTCTGCTAATGCGGAGTATTATGCTAAAATTGTTGCAGAAAAGGCTATGTTACGGCGATTAATCGCCAAGTTGACAGAGTCTGTCAATCAAGCTTACGAGGCTTCACAACCAGCTGATGAAATCATTGCTCAGGCAGAAAAAGGGCTGATTGATGTTAGTGAAAATGCTAATCGAAGTGGATTTAAGAATATTCGAGACGTGTTGAATGTTAACTTTGGAAATCTGGAAGCTCGCTCGCAGCAAACGACTGATATTACAGGTATTGCGACAGGCTATCGTGATTTAGATCATATGACGACTGGTCTGCATGAAGAGGAGTTGATTATCTTAGCAGCTCGTCCGGCGGTTGGTAAGACAGCCTTTGCCTTGAATATCGCTCAGAATATTGGGACTAAGTTGGACAAGACGGTAGCTATTTTCTCACTGGAAATGGGTGCGGAAAGTCTAGTGGATCGTATGTTGGCGGCAGAAGGTTTGGTGGAATCCCATTCTATCCGTACGGGTCAATTGACTGATGAGGAGTGGCAAAAGTATACCATTGCTCAAGGGAACCTAGCAAACGCAAGTATCTATATCGATGATACGCCAGGGATTCGAATTACAGAGATTCGTTCTCGTTCTCGTAAACTGGCTCAAGAAACGGGCAATCTAGGTTTGATTTTGATAGATTACTTGCAGCTTATCACGGGAACTGGGCGAGAAAACCGCCAACAAGAAGTTTCAGAAATTTCACGTCAGTTGAAAATCCTAGCCAAGGAACTGAAGGTTCCAGTAATCGCTCTGAGTCAGTTGTCTCGTGGTGTAGAACAACGTCAGGATAAAAGACCAGTCTTGTCTGATATTCGTGAATCTGGGTCTATCGAGCAGGACGCTGATATCGTAGCCTTTCTTTATCGCGACGATTACTATGAGCGTGGTGGTGAAGAAGAGGAAGGCATACCAAATAATAAGGTGGAAGTTATTATCGAGAAAAACCGTAGTGGAGCTCGTGGAACTGTGGAATTGATTTTCCAAAAAGAATACAATAAATTTTCAAGTATCTCAAAGAGGGAGGCATAAGATGTCAGATGCATTTACAGATGTAGCCAAGATGAAAAAAATCAAAGAGGAAATCAAGGCGCATGAGGGTCATGTAATTGAAATGACTTTGGAAAATGGGCGCAAGCGCCAAAAAAATAGATTGGGTAAGTTAATTGAAGTTTATCCATCCCTATTTATTGTGGAATTTGGGAACGTTGAAGGAGATAAACAAGCTAATGTTTACGTTGAATCCTTTACCTACTCAGATATCCTTACAGAAAAGAATTTGATTCATTATCTGGACTAAAGTGAGAGATTTTCTCACTTTTTCTTTTTTCTCCGAATAGTTTAAGTGAAGGCAATCTTCGATTTATATTATTTTTCAAGGAGGAAGAATGAAAATTTTACCGTTTATAGCAAGAGGGACAAGTTATTACTTGAAGATGTCAGTTAAAAAGCTTGTTTCTTTTTTAGTAGTAGGATTGATGCTAGCAGCGGGTGATAGTGTCTATGCCTACTCTGGAGGGAATGGATCGATTGCGCGTGGAGATGATTATCCTGCTTATTATAAAAATGGGAGCCAGGAGATTGATCAGTGGCGCATGTATTCTCGTCAGTGTACTTCTTTCGCAGCCTTTCGTTTGAGTAATGTCAATGGTTTTGAGATTCCAAGGGCTTATGGAAATGCGAATGAATGGGGGCATCGTGCTCGTCGTGAAGGCTATCGTGTAGATAATACACCGACGATTGGCTCCATTGCTTGGTCTACTGCAGGAACTTATGGGCATGTTGCCTGGGTGTCAAATGTAATGGGAGATCAGATTGAGATCGAGGAATATAACTATGGTTATACAGAAGCCTATAATAAACGAAGTATAAAAGCAAATACGATGACAGGATTTATTCATTTTAAAGATTTGGCTGGTGGCAGTGTTGGGACTAGTCAATCCTTAGCTTCAACAGGGGGCACACATTATTTTAAGACTAAGTCAGCTATCAAAAATCAACCTCTAGCTAGCGCAACTGTGATTGATTACTATTATCCTGGGGAGAAGGTTCATTATGATCAAATTCTCGAAAAAGATGGCTACAAGTGGTTGAGTTATACGGCTTATAACGGAAGTCGTCGCTATATACAGCTAGAGGGAGTGACTTCTTCACAAAATTATCAGAATCAATCAGGAAATAGCTCTAGCTATATATCCAATAGTAGTCCAACTGTCGGTTGGAAGAAAATAAATGGTAGTTGGTATCATTTCAAATCAAATGGTTCTAAATCAACAGGCTGGCTGAAAGACGGTTCTAGCTGGTATTATTTGAAATTATCTGGTGAAATGCAGACAGGATGGTTAAAGGAAAATGGCTCGTGGTATTATCTGGATAGTTCAGGGGCAATGAAAACAGGCTGGTATCAAGTTTCTGGTAAGTGGTATTATTCTTACTCTTCAGGTGCCCTAGCTGTTAATACGACGGTGGATGGCTACAGAGTAAACAGTGATGGAGAACGAGTGTAGAAAATTGGAGTAGGAAATTTTTCCTGCTCTTTTCTGGTACGACGGGCATGTCGTGCATCTGAGGTGTAAGTCCTCGGTGGGCACCTGCTACCGGTGAACCCAATAGCGATTCCCAAGCCTGACTATCGTGAGGTAGCGGATTAAAACGGTCTGGGGATAGACCGTTTTAAGTCTGACACTGGAAATAAGAATCGTCAGAGGAAGGGATAGCGAAATCGTGGCTCTACGAACAGGAAGGTGATAGTAAGGCGTATATAGCGGATAAGGGGGCCAGAAACTCTAAAGTCCAAAAAGGTAGTCGTAACCCATATGCGTAAATCACGAGAGTAATTGAATTCGGACTAAGGTTTGTGTGAAAAAGATAAATCTTTCTAGAGTCTAAAGACTCTGCGTCAGATTTCCTATTTTCACTCTAACCTTTTAACGTCCTCATATCTTGTATAAACGAGGAAAGATGTAGGACTTATCCCGTGAGGTCTCATGAGCTCTGAAAGCGTAGTAACAAGGAATCATGAGAAGTCAGCCGAACCCATAGTAGTGAGGAAACTTCTGTAATGGAAGTGGAGCGAAGGGGTGAATACTCAAACAGTCTGGGGAGAGACTGTTTGAGGTCTGTCGCTAGAAAGAGAAAACGACAGATCGAAGTAATCCTACTTTACTTGTGTCTGTAAAACGAACGGTCTGATAGAACTGGACTCTGTCACGTATTGACTAGATGAAGGTTCACCAATATAAGATATCCCTCAGGCACCAAAACAAGAAAGGAATAGGCACATGTCAAAATTGCTAGATAAGATAGTATCACGCGAAAATATGCTGGAAGCTTACAATCAAGGAAAATCCAATAAAGGCTCAGCTGGGATTGATGGAATGACTATCGAAGAGATGGATGACTATCTCAGACAAAACTGGCGCTTGACTAAGGAGCTGATAAAACAGAGGAAATACAAACCTCAATCAGTCCTGCGAGTTGAAATCCCCCAACCCAATGGAGGTGTCCTTCAGCTTGGGATTCCGACAGTGATGGATAGGATAATCCAACAAGCCATTGTCCAAGCTCTTAGAGTACTTAAATGACGGCTATGAGTGGATAGTGGATATAGACCTAGAGAAATTTTTCGATAGGGTTCCTCAAGATAGATTGATGTCCTTAGTACATAACATAATCGAAGACGGAGATAGGGAATCCTTGATTCGTCAGTATCTTCATTCAGGTGTTATCATTAACGGTCAACGTCATAAAACGCTAGTTGGTACACCACAGGGAGGAAATGTATCTCCTCTCTTATCCAATATCATGCTTAATGAATTGGACAATGCATTAGATATGTGGGTACTTCGCTTGTTGCGCTACGCAGATGATTGTGTGATTATGGTCGGAAGCGAGGCACCCGCAAAGCGTGTGATGTCTTCAGTTTGTCGTGTTGCTGAGAAACGGCTGGGGTTGAAAGTAGAGTAAAATGAA